>CAYPDN010000159.1:7051-8571 GCA_964409445.1 uncultured Granulosicoccaceae bacterium | reverse complement strand
GCCTCAATAGCAGGCCTGAATGGCAACCGGGGTGGTAACCATTGCGGCCGCTAATACACGCAAGCTTGCTGCGATTGTCCAGAGTGGATTACGCCTGATTTTTCTTGCATAAATTGTCGCTGATTCCCTTGCGCACACCACCGATTCGACTTACATTGCAAATTCGAATACAGCCCGATCGACGAGGAGTGAACGAATGATGGGAAAGAAACTACTGGCAGCGGTATCAGTAATTGCCGCATTTACAGTCGCTTCAGCGCAGGCAGCTGATCCGACGTTCTTCCGCATTGGCACTGGTGGTGCTGGCGGTACGTATTTTCCAATTGGGGGTACGATCGCAAATGGGATATCAGCCCCTCCTGGTTCTCGTCCCTGTGATAAAGGTGGGCAGTGCGGGGTGCCAGGTCTGATCGCGATTGCACAATCAACAACAGCATCTGTTTTCAATAATGCGGCTGTTCAGAATGGTGAGCTTGAGGCGGGTCTTGCTGCTGCAGATGTGACCCGTTCAATGTATCTTGGTGAGGGTAAGTTTGAAGGTAAAGCTCATCCGAACCTGCGCATTGTTGCCAACCTTTATCCTGAAGATCTGCATCTGGTTTTGCCACAGGGTTCGTCTATCAGCAACCTTGGCGATCTTGCCGATAAGCGTGTTGGGATTGCACAGGCAGGCTCGGGTACACAGGTTGCTGTACTGCAGATGCTTGAGGCATGGGGTGTCACCAGAGACAACATGAATGAAGCAGAGCTCAATAACAGTCAGAGTGCAGAACGTCTGGCTGATGGTCAGTTAGACGCGTATTTTTATGCAGCGGGCTGGCCAGTCGCGGCTATGGTTCAGCTGGCATCTACTAAAGGTATGTCGCTACATTCATTCACCGATGAAGATCTGCAGAAGATCAACGACATAATCCCGGCTTACATTCCTTCGAAAATTCCGGCTGGGGTTTATGACGGTGTTGATGGTGATGTGCTCACTCCTGCAGTCAGCGCACTACTGGTTGTCTCCTCTGATCTTTCTGAAGAGCTTGTATACGGTATAACCAAAGCCATGTGGAACGACAATACCCGCAAGCTGCTGGATAACGGCCATGCGAAAGGCAAGCAAATCACTGCTGAAACTGCACTTGATGGTGTTGAGGCTCTTGGTGTTCCATTGCACGATGGCGCAGCGAAGTTTTACAAAGAAGCTGGTTTGTTAAAGTAACCTCATAACAATCAGACGGAGGCGGCGCTCGTTCTGCGAGCGCCGCCTTTTTTTGTTTGCCTGTTGTATAGATCTCTTGTCCGCGCTTGTGCTCAAAGCCTGCTCAATATTAAATACCAAAGGAGGGTGGTGTAGTGACTGATACATCTAAAACACAATCAGAACAGCATGCGGACGAGCCATCCCCTGAAGATCTTGCCGAGATAGAAAGAAAGTACGAAGAAGGCTCTGCTACTCGTCAGGTCACACCCTTTGCAAGCCATGTTCTGAAGGTGGTAGCGCTGGCGTTTGCGTTTTATCACTACATCACCGC
>CAYPDN010000159.1:5398-6951 GCA_964409445.1 uncultured Granulosicoccaceae bacterium | reverse complement strand
GAAGAACAGACGTTCAGGATGGGTAACCCGAATAAATACGATATCTTTTTTGGTTTGATACTGATCTTTCTGGTGTTGGATATTGCCCGCCGCACACTTGGCTGGGTATTGCCGTTAATCATCTGCGTATTTATGTCCTACGCGTTGTTTGGACCGCATTTTCCAGGCTTGCTGCAGCATCCGGGTGTTAAGTTTAATACCTTCGTATCGTCAATGTACTTTCCGCAGGAGGGCATTTTCGGTGTCACGTTGTGGGTGGTTTCGACCATTGTGTTTCACTTTGTATTGTTCGGAGTAATTGCACAGAGAACGGGGCTGGGGCAACTCTTTATAGATAACGCAACAATACTTGCTGGTCGGTATGTGGGAGGGCCGGCAAAAGTATCGGTTGTGTCTTCTGCTTTTTTTGGAACAATCTCGGGTTCTTCTGTTGCTAATACAGTATCAACCGGCGCACTTACTATTCCGAACATGAAGCGTCTCGGCTACCCGGGTCACTTTGCCGGCGGCGTTGAAGCGGCATCTTCTGCGGGTGGTCAGATCACACCACCAATAATGGGTGCCGCAGCATTCATTATGGCTGAGTTTCTGGAGGTTCCCTATACAACGATTGTCATCGCCGCGATTTTTCCTGCCCTGCTGCACTACGTAGGTGTATTTGCAGTGGTGCATTTGATGGCACGGCGGCTGAACCTGCAGGGCATGAAAAAAGAAATGCTGCCGAAGTTTGCAGAAGTCTGGCGCACAAGCTGGGCAAACATCATCCCGCTGGTTGGACTACTTGTAGTGCTGTTTTCCGGCTACACGCCTTTTATGTCTGCTTTTGTGGGTATTTCGTTATCGGTGGTGGTTGGAATGTCTCGTTGGCGCGAGCCAATTACATGGGGTTACGCTGCTGCTTTTATTGCCTTTGTGGTGTGGAAATATACCGACGGTGGATTCGAACCATCAATGACGGTGCTGCTTGTTGCCGGAACTCTGATTGGTACGTTAAATCCACAGCAGCGAATAAGAATACCCGAAATGTCAGATGCGATGACGCTCGGTGTTAAGTACGCATTGGCAGTGGGCGCTGCATCTGCCGCGGTAGGTATAGTTGTCGGTGTTATCAATACAACCGGTGTTGGGTTTCGTATTGGCTTTATGGTCACGCAGGGGGCGGGCAACCTCGCCAGTGATCTATATGCAATGATCTCTTTGGGCAGCATATCTGAGAGCTTAAACTTCTTTACGGTTGAAGATTTGCAACTGTTTTTGTCTCTGGTATTTATTGCTATTGCCTGTATTTTGATGGGTGCTGGCATTCCAACCACAGCGCTGTACATTATGCTGGTGTCAGTAGCGCAGCCAGCGTTAGCGCAGCTGGGTGTGCCACCTATTGCAAGCCATATGTTTGTTCTCTACTACGGTGTGGTTTCTGAAATTACGCCACCAGTATGCACTTCGGCGTATGCAGCGGCAGCTATTGCTAACTCTAATCCGTTTCGTACTGGAATATCAGCGTTTACTCTCGGCCTCGGTAAGGTGGTAGCGCCAATGGCGTTTGTCTATGC
>CAYPDN010000159.1:0-5298 GCA_964409445.1 uncultured Granulosicoccaceae bacterium | reverse complement strand
GTTATTTCACAGTTAGTGGCCCGAAAGCGAATGCCGGTTGTTGCGGGTGAGGCGGGCTAGTTGTGCCGCAATCAGTTCTTCATGTTTCTTTGCTGGTCAGAGACTATGATGAAGCCATAGCATTCTATCGGGACAAGCTGAATTTTGAGCTTATCGAAGATACGCGATTATCTGCAGATAAACGATGGGTTGTGATCGCACCACGTGGTAACAGTACAATGTCGCTGGTCCTCGGAAAAGCGCAAACGGTTGAAGAAAAAAATCAGGTCGGTATGCAGGCCGGTGGCAGGGTATTTCTTTTTTTATGCACCGATAATTTCCTGCGTGACTACAAACAGATGCAGGCAGATGGCATTGAATTTACCAGAGAGCCTGAAACGTTTGACTACGGAACCGTAGCGGTTTTTAAAGATCTGTATGGCAATCTGTGGGATTTGCTCGAGCCTTCGCCCGGGCATGCAATGTACTCAAGGCTTGCGAATTAAGGTGAACAGCTCTCTTCTTATATCACCGGTTGAGTATGATGACTTTGTTAAAAGTTACTGGGAGTCTCAGCCACTGCACGTCAGTAGAAAAGACACTCACCACTTCTCTGATTTGCTATCTGTTGATGGTATAAAAAGTTTCATTAACGACAATGCTGTGATTTTCCCTGATGTGTCGGCGGTGAATTCCAGATCATCTATTCCGGTTTCAGACTACACCAATGATCAGCGACGCGTTAATGCAGATCAATTGTTTAAGCAGCATGAACAAGGCGGGACTATCATTGTTAATGAGGTACACAAGAAGTTTGCAGCCGTTCGCGAACTATGTGTGCACATCAATAAGGATTATCAGCTTCGATGTCAGGCAAATGCGTATTTGTCTCCGCCCGGCAATCAGGGCTTTCACTCCCACTACGATACCCATGATGTTTTTGTTTTACAGGTGGCCGGGTGTAAAACATTCCGATTTTATCCGTCGGATATCGAACTGCCTTTCACTAACGACACTTTTCATCCTGACGACGATAGCGAAGATGAGGTGGTAGAGCAGGTTGAGCTTAGCGCAGGTGATACGCTCTACATTCCACGAGGCATAGTTCACGATGCACTTGCCAGTGAAGGAGAGCCTTCGCTGCATATTACGCTGGGTGTATTTCCGTTTGTCATTCGGGATTTGTTGCAGGAGATGATTCAGGTTGCAGCAGAACGCGATGTAAGGCTCAGAAGATCTGTGGAGTTGAGCGTATCTGACGGAGCCGCTGCTTCTTCACAGAGATTGCCTCTGAATGTATTTAAAGAAGGGGTTGTATTTAACGAAGAGATATACGCTGAAGCTGTGTCACGTCTTGCAGATGAAGTGGCTGTGGATTGTCATCAGGTCGCTGTCTCGTCCGGAACTGTTGAATCAGTGACAGTTGAGCAAATGGATGCGAACACCGTTGTCACAGTAAATCACTCCGCAATTCATGGTGCGGAGTATAGAGATGGGTTATTCAAGCTTCGCCTTGCCGGGCAGGTAGTTCAATTTACCGAGCCGTTGAGTGCTGCGGTTGCAAAATTGCTGGATCAAGAAACGATGAAAGTTGAATCTCTGCCCGGATTAGATGTAGAGCAGCAGCTTGCGTTGTGCCATCAACTTGTAGCGCTGGGTGTTGTGGATATCCGCTGATGCTGGTGTATTGCTTGACCTTGTTAAAGGGTTTTTGCTAGTTTGGCACCATCCCCTCACGAGAAACTGATTGTGAAAAAGCGAGATACCGTAGTCGTCGAAGACAAAAACGGACGGCGGCAGTTCATCCGCACCGGTGCAGCGTTTCTGCTTGCAGCCAGTACTGGTGCCAGCAGTCAGGAAGAGGGGGAATTTCGCTCCGATTGCGATAGTCAGGGTGGCGTCACCTCGAAGAACCCTGAAGCTGAAGGCTCAGACAGTGACTCAGGTAATACCGCTGATCGCCCGGGTTGCGGCAGAAAGCTGCCTTTGACTGAGTACAAAAAAGAGGGTCACAAAAAAATTAAGGTAGGTAAAGTAATCGCCTGATCTGGAAGTTGCATCTACCCGCTATAACCTCGGGTAGCTATGTATATCGGTTTTCAGTTTTCGAAGTTTATCTTGTGGTTGTCAAGGCAGATCTATGATTCGATAAAATGGTCGGGTCTTGTCTTCAGTAGTTAATTTACCTTTGCGCAAGTCAGTTGCCATACAAGACAACACGTGAACTGGCAATCCGCCGATAGTTCCCTCAACGTTTCGATGTACATGGCCGCAGTAAATACTCTCAATGTTGCCGTAGCGCGATAACACGTTTTCAAATGCCTCTACGTCCTGCCAGTTATGAAACTGGTAAGGGTCAGGAATCTCTTCGACAATAAAAGGAGAGTGATGCATGAAAACTATAACGGGTTTGCTGGTGTCCTGTTCCAGCATCTCTTCGAGATGTGCCAGGCGTTGCTCGCAGAGTTCTCCCTTGCTGGTTGATTCCCTGACAGTATCAATCATGATCAGGCGCACCGGATATTGCTCGAGTGTGTACTGTATAAAGCCGGCAGCAGTTGTCGATTTGTCATGATCAGTTTGAGTCAGCCCGGTTTCTGCAAGATAGGTGTGATCGTGAAAGGTGTCCGCAAGAACACTGCGAATATCCTTGTTACCGGGAAGGACGCAATAGGAAGTATTTAGTTTATCCAGGCTGCGACGCGCAGCCGTATATTCAATTGCCAGTCCGTTGTGGGTGATGTCACCGGTATGGATGATCAGATCTGGCGATTCAGCATTAACAGCTGCGACGCAGTCATCAAGATCCCGCAGACGCTGCGGAATATCATGTGCGATGTGACTGTCAGAGATCTGGATGATGCGCATGTGATTCCGGGCTTTGTTGAGGTCGGCAGAACTTCGTATCGAAGATAGCAATGGACCTGATGTACGAGTAAGGTGCGAAGTCTATCAGTCTAAATTTGAAAGCGGAAATATGACCAACGCGCCTACGCTCGCCGAGCTGACCGAACAGCTAATTCAGTTTCGTGATGATCGTGACTGGCGTCAGTTCCATTCGCTAAAAGATCTTATTCTGTCATTAAATCTTGAAGCCGCAGAGCTGCTCGAACTGTCGCAGTGGAAGCCTGAAGCAGACTTTGAAGAGGAGGCGTTAACTGAGCCGATGCTGCAGCGACTTAATGAAGAATGTGCAGATGTATTGCTATACCTGCTATTGATTGCCGAGCGTACCGGCATTGATTTACAGAAGGCGGCAGCAGAAAAAATAAAAACCAATGATCTCAAATATCCGGTTGAGAAATCGCATGGCAAGTCCACCAAGTACACTCAGTTGTGATGGATAAAATTTAGAGGCCGATACTTTTTCTATTGATCCAAAAGCAGACTGCAGCCGCCGATAGAGCAGGGCGGTTTGTAGGTCAAATTTGCCTCTTGCTTTCCTTGCTATCGAGAAAACGCTGATTTGATTAGACCCAAACCTGCAAGCGCAAACAGTCCCGCAACCGTGCCATCGATCCATTTGTGCAGTCGTGAGTAGACGTCCATCGCACCAGACGTGGAAAAGGTGAAGACATACCCTGTGTAGATTAGAAATCCGAGGGCAATACACAGACTCGTTGCTGCAACCACTTGCAAAGATCCATTCTCGTGGGAAACTCCCAAAGCCAGTGTTGCAATCCACGCTACAACCGCCTTTGGATTAGACAGATTTAGAAGCAATCCCCGCTTAAACCATTTTCCATCAAAGTGTGTCTTAGAAATTTCAGCAGACTCCCATTGTGCTGAGCGGAAAGATCTGAATGCGAGCCACAAAAGGTAAGCACCACCAAAAATTTTTAGTGCTGCGAGGGCGATGGTTGACGCTTGCAAAACCGCGCCCATGCCCGTGGCGGCAATTAACCCCCAAAAGGCGAGCCCAAGAGACAAACCGATACCGAATTGCATACCATTTTTTCGTCCTGCGCTCATTGATACTGTTGCAGCGGCTAAGGTTGCGGGGCCAGGAGACGCCGCCACGACAAAGAATGCTGCAGAAACAGACAACAAACCAACAATATCAACCATAAGGTTTCTGTCCTAACAATGTTGGGTATGGTATGACAATCGATACTCGTTAGAATTCAAGTAAACCTCTGGCACGATTTTCCATAGGTGATAGTACTGCACAAATAAATGAATTTATTGGGGTAGTTATACCCACTTTATTACCCAGGCGGACAACTGCTTCATTTTGGTTATAGAGTTCTGATGGTTTTCCGTCAATTATGTCTCGCTGCATCGATGCTGTTGCCTCTTTCGGAGCATCATCAATCATCCGCATAGTTCGTTCTACAGAATCGTCTGGAAGAGCTACGCCGTGAGCGCAACCCACCTTGTAAACCTCCCTGACACATTCTTCCAGCAACCGCCTGGTATCTTTATTTTCTCGTGTAATTCCGATTGGAGCACGAGTTACAGAACCAATACCGCTCATCGCTACGATGAACAGAAATTTGAGCCATAGAGAAACACTTATATCTTCAGGTGTGGATGCTGAAACGCCATCAGCATCGTTTAATACTGCCACCAGTTTACCTACACGTTCGCTTTTGGACCCATCACATTCCCCAACCCGAATGAATGGCTCGATTCCAACATGGCATACATGACCTGGTTCTTTTATATACGAAATGATACCGCAAAGCCCTGTTAACACTGCTTTATCGCCGAGCACTTCCCTAAGCTGATCTGCAGCCTCAACCCCATTTTGAAGGGGTAAAACTAATGCATTTTCAGAAAGCGTTCCCTCTAGTGCTTTAGCAGCATCTGCAACTTGCCAGGCCTTTACTGCTACCAGAGCTAAATCGTAAGGTGCATTGTCCTTAGGATCCCCTGTCACCTGGACGGTGGAGAGGTGAAAATCACCTAAAATACTGGTTATTTTCAATCCATGGTTAGCCATCGCGGAACCGTGTTTTCCGCGAGCGACGAATGTGACATTCAAACCCGATTGCGCCAGGCGCGCACCAAAGTATCCGCCAACTCCTCCAGAACCAATTACACAAATATTCATTTGGAAGTCCCCATTCTTTATTTCGGTTGAATGGTTGGAATCTATCATTGCAGAGATCGACAGACCAACAAAAAAAACTACGGAGGTTAGGCTTTCGATGAACCAAGTTACCGAACGACTGTGCGAACATACAGTTACCGTTTTATTCAGAGTGGTAATCTCGTTGGAAATCGAATTAGATCATGCGGATATAGGCGATAGTCCGGTATGTGCCGAGCTTGTGTGAAAACTATCCGGTAAACTGAAAGCAATATCAAGGGATT
>CAYPDN010000158.1:0-8664 GCA_964409445.1 uncultured Granulosicoccaceae bacterium | reverse complement strand
CCGCGTGAAACATTCTCCACCGCCGGTCGAAACCGGAAGGCTGCTAAACACCGACACTGTTGCCGCATCTGATGATTAGCGAAAGCTGAGAATACTCGCTATCAACAATGTAAAGCGGACTTGCCACAAGCTTTACCAGCTTCGTAATACACCAACATCCAATTTGTGAAGCAGCACAAAGACAGCCTTATCGACGTGTAACAACTGTGTTGTACCAATCTCAAATATGCGTCATGTATATGGCGTCAATTTTCAACCATCGCATTTGCGGGATTCAAATCCCAACGCGGTGCAAGTGTTAGCTAAAACGCTGCAAATTTAAAGTCGCTAGCACAACTTGTAATGCCGGTACCGTTTTTCATGACAATAAGTTGTCACCGGCAATGTTTAGATGGTCCAAAGTTTGCGCTAATTCACACTTCATTTTCGAAGAGCCTGAACTATACGTCTATCACTACGACGATCACTGCTTCAGAAAATTAAACATGCAACAGAAATTTATTGCTGGTTCAAAAGAATGGTGTTCTTTGCCATTACTCGATATCGCGGCCGTAAAGGCCCGGGTTGATTCAGGTGCAAAAACTTCATCTATTCACGCGTTTAATATAGAGCCGTTTACTCGAGACTCGATCCAGTGGATACGCTTTGATTTGCATCCTTTGCAAAAGAGCCGGCGCGCAACAATCCGATGTGAGTCCCCGGTTGTAGACCGACGAACCGTGAGAAGCTCGAATGGTACAAGCGAAAAACGCTTTGTTATAAGAACACCACTCACGCTCAATGGTGAAACCTGGGATATCGAACTGACTCTCACTAATCGCGATGCAATGGGTTATCGAATGTTACTCGGCCGCGAAGCCATGAGCGGACGCATACTGGTTGATAGCGAAGAGGAGTTCCTGCTTGGCGATGTCTCAGAAGATGAACTGGAAATGCTGTACGGCAAAGCTATGCCGGTGCCGGGTGCGGGACTTAAAATCGGATTACTTGCCAGCAACCCTAAACTTTATAGCAACCGTCGCATCATGGAAGCTGGCGAGAAGCGTGGACACGAGATGGTATTTCTGGATATCAGGCAGTGCTATATGAAGCTCGATGCCGATTCACCAGCAGTACATTATCGTGATGGTCGTATCCTCAACGATCTCGACGCCGTCATTCCGAGAATCAGACCATCAATGACTTTTTACGGTTGTGCCATTACCCGTCACTTTGAAAGCCTTGGTGTATACGCATTAAATAACTCAGCAGCGATCACCCAGTCACGCGATAAACTATACTCTCTTCAAATGTTGCAGGAGCAGGGGCTCGACATTCCGATAACGGGTTATGCAAACTCCCCTAACGACACCAACAACCTGATTGAGATGGTTGGCGGCGCACCTCTTATCGTCAAACTCCTCCAGGGCACACAGGGCAAGGGGGTCGTACTGGCCGAAACAACCAAAGCCGCAGAAAGTGTGATCAATGCCATGAAATCATTGAGAGCAAACTTGCTGGTGCAGGAATTCATTGAAGAGGCTGCTGGCAAAGACCTGCGTTGTTTTATGATCGACGGCAAAGTGGCTGCTGCTATTCAACGCACAGCCGCAGCTGGTGAATTTCGAGCCAACCTGCATTGTGGCGGCAAAGCGGAATTGGTCGAGGTGACACCAGAGGAAGAAATGCTTGCGGTAAAAGCTGCACGCACGATGAATCTCAGCGTCGCCGGTGTTGATATCATTCGAAGCGATCGCGGTCCGCTGCTGTTAGAGGTAAATTCCTCACCGGGTCTGGAGGGCGTGGAAGATGCAACCGGCTCTGACGTCGCCGGCATAATGATTCAATCTATTGAACGACAGTTACGCCCGGCACCTAAAGTGGTGCCACAACTGCTTGAATCTGCCTGATCGAAATCTGCCTGTTTGAATCTTTGGCGAAGCTACATACCGAAACGCAGGTGTAATTACAGTCATCCTGTCGACAAGGCCTGATCCAGATCCTCGATAAGATCTTCGACGCGTTCTATTCCAACTGCTAAGCGCAACTGATTTTCAGGAATCATATTTTCAGCTGGTTCAAGAGAGTGTCTGTGTTCTATCAGCGTCTCTACCCCTCCGAGAGATGTCGCACTGGTGATGATCTGTAACGCCCCTGCCGTCTTAAGTGCCGAAGCTGCATTGCCGTTCACTGTGAAAGACAGCATGCCACCGTAACCCCCGTGCATTTGCTTTTTGGCAACCGCATGACCCGGATGGCTGGTAAGCCCAGGGTAACTGACAGACTCAACCGATGGGTGTTGCTGCAGAAATTCAGCAATCTGCATAGTATTGTTCGCCGCACGCTCTACCCGCACAAACAACGTTCTCATACCGCGCAACAGTAACCACGATTCAAAGGCACCGATAACCGCCCCAGCCAATTTGCGTTCCGTACTCAGCGCCTGCCAAAGCGGGTGTTCGTCACGTGTGACGACAGCACCGGCCAGAACATCACTATGGCCATTGAGGTATTTAGTTGCCGAATGAACAACCAGATCAGCTCCGTGATCAAGTGGCCGACTGAATACCGGAGTTGCTGCAGTACTGTCGACACAAACCAGCGCATCGTGTGCATGGGCTATCTCCGCTGCCAGTTCTATATCGGTGACGTGCATCATCGGGTTAGAGGGTGTCTCCACCCAGACGAGATTAGTTCTGTTTTTATCGGCAACACAGGATTCGATAGTTGCAGCATCTGCAGTGTCATACTCACTGATAAAAATATCCTGCCGCTTGCAGTAGTCCTGAATCCACAATTTGGCACCCCAATACATCGCATCCGGCAGCACAACATGGCTGCCGGGTGTCAGTGAATAGAAAATCGATGCAATCGCTGCCATACCTGAGGCAAACAGTCGGCACTCCTCCCCATTTTCCAAATCAGCCAGCGTGCGTTCCGCATGTATATAAGTGGGATTGTCGTCACGTGAGTAGAGATTTGCGGCATTCAGGAGTGTGTATCGATCATCTCTGGCAAAAGTAGTGGCAAGCTGAATCTCCGGCACCACTGCACCGCTGTTTACATCGAGATAATGTGATGCCTTGGCAGCTATCGTTGCACCTTCACGATCAGTCGGGCTGGTCATTGACTGCTCGCATTAATGGGGCTACTCGAATTGCAGGGACTACTCACATTGCAGGCACTACTGACACTATGGGCAACTTTCTGTTGCTTCATCAGTGTGCTTCCTGCCAGTTGTCTCCGACTCCAACTTCAACTTCCAGCGGCACAGACAAAGATCCCGCATTCACCATAATATCAGTTAACTTTTTAGACACTTTTTTCACATCAGAGGTGGCGACTTCAAGCACCAGTTCATCGTGCACCTGCATAATTACCCTGGCATCCGTTTTACCATCACCGAGCCACTGATGGACATCAATCATTGCGCGCTTGATTATATCGGCCGCGGTACCCTGCATAGGTGCGTTAATCGCCGTGCGCTCTGCGTATTGTCGCATCTGATATCGGCTTGAGTTTATATCAGGCAAATACAAGCGGCGGCCAAACACCGTTTCCACATAACCCTCATGCTTGGCGTTCAAGCGGGTTGAATCCATATAGCGTTTTACACCAGGGTAGCGCTCAAAATACAAATTTATATATTGCTGAGCATCTGTGCGTGAGATATCGAGCTGACGGGCGAGTCCAAATGCGGACATTCCATAGATCAAACCAAAGTTAATTGCCTTGGCCGCACGCCGCTGATCTGCATCAACAGTGTCTATATCTGCACCAAACACCTCGGCGGCAGTCGCACTATGAATATCATCGCCGCTCTCAAAAGCCGACAGCAGACTCTCATCCGCAGACAAATGCGCCATAATGCGAAGTTCAATCTGCGAATAGTCAGCGGCCAGAATCTTATAACCTTCAGGCGCTATAAACGCTTCCCGTATGCGTCTGCCTTCATGGGTACGAATTGGAATGTTTTGCAAATTTGGATCAGAAGAAGACAACCGCCCGGTTGATGCCACCGCCTGATGATACGAAGTATGCACCCGCCCAGTCGTTGAATTGATCTGTTGCGGCAGTTTATCTGTGTAGGTAGATTTGAGTTTGCTCAGGCTGCGATAGTCGAGGATCAGTTTTGGCAACGGATAGTCTGCTGCCAATTGCTCCAGCACATCTTCAGCAGTGGATGGTTGCCCTTTGGGTGTTTTGCGAATTACCGGCATACCTTTGACTTCATACAACAACTCACCAATTTGCTTCGACGACCCAAGATTAAATTCCTGACCGGCATCCTCATGAGCAAGGCCTTCAATTGCCTTCACTTTAGCGGCAATTTCTTCGCTCTGAGCCTGTAATAATTCAGCGTCGACCAATACACCCGTGCGTTCAATGTTCGACAAGACATTTAACAGCGGCATTTCTATTTCTGTATAAACCTTTTCGAGCGCAGGTTCAGCGGATACAATTTTGCTCAGTTGATTGTGCAGCTGCAGTGCAACGTCTGCATCTTCCGCAGCATAATCAGCGGCGGGTTCAATCTCTATCTGATTAAACTTAAGTTGCTTCGCCCCTTTGCCGGCAATTTCTTCAAACTTTACCGTTTTAATATCGAGGTATTTTTTAGCAAGGACATCGAGGTCGTGGCGATTGGCAGCTGCATCGCAAACATAGGACTGAAGCATGGTGTCGTGCTCTATCCCACACAGTTCAATTCCGTGATTCAGCAGAACATTGCGATCGTACTTTAAGTGCTGGCCGATTTTTTTAATGTCTTTGCTTTCTAACAGTGGTTTAAATTTCTCTAAAACCTCGTCACGCGATAACTGATCCGGTGCATCTTCGTAGTCATGAGCAAGCGGCAGGTAGGCTGCTTCACCCACCTCTACCGCGAAAGACAAACCGACAACTTCCGCATCCATATAGTTAATGCTGGTAGTCTCGGTATCAAACGCAAAGCACTTCTTATCTTTTATTTTTTTAAGCCATTTATTCAATTCGGCTTTGGTTTTAACTATTTGATAATCGCGCTTTTCAACCTTCTCGACCTTCGGCACGGAAGGTTTGGTACCACCTGATGGAGCCACTGTCTTACCGTCGAGTTCATTTAACCAAGCCCTGAACTGATAGCGTTCAAGCATAGGTCTCAGGGTTTCTGTATCCGGCTCTTTTATTGACAGTGTTTTTATCGACTCATCAAGTTCAACGTCAAGCTTGATAGTCGCAAGATCATACGACAACGGCAGCATCGGCAAAGCTTCACGCAAATACTCACCAATCTTGCCTTTGACTTCATCAGCATTTTCCATCACACCTTTGACACTGTCATAGAGGCCCAACCATTTGACTGCTGTCTTGGGCCCACACTTATTAACCCCCGGAATGTTGTCTGACTTATCACCGACCAGCGCAAGGTAGTCGATGATGCGCTCGGGTGGCACACCGAATTTCTCTACCACACCTGCAATGTCGTAAGTTTTATTACTCATTGTGTCGATCAGTGTGACGTAGTCATTGACCAGCTGTGCGAGATCCTTGTCACTGGTTGAAATCACCACTTTTCGTTTCGCTTCAGTGGCCTGCTTTGCCAATGTCCCGATTACATCATCAGCTTCAACGCCGGATACACTGATCAGCGGCAAACCCATCGCGCGGATCATCTCGTGCAACGGTTCAATTTGAGCTCGAAGATCATCCGGCATGGGCGGTCGCGTTGCTTTGTACTCGGCATACATTTCGTTGCGAAAAGTTTTACCCTTGGCATCAAAAATGACCCCCATTTCTGTGGGTTTGTAAGTGTCGAGCAGACGCCGCAGCATGTTGATAACGCCAAGCATCGCGCCGGTCGGCTCACCGGCTTTGTTGGTAAGCGGCGGCAATGCATGGAACGCACGGAACAGGTAGGACGATCCATCAACCAGTATCAATGGAGGTGTATCTGGCATGTGAGAGCCCTGCGGATTGATTCGGATTTGAACAGAATACCCGTCTGCAGAAGTTTAATCGACAGTCTATAACTGTATTACGAACCAAACGCTAACCCCAAACGCTAACCGAGAGCGCTGGCGAATCGGTTATACTGGTGCGTTGACGTGGAAATATTTTCCAAAGCCCCCGGAAATTCCGACAAATCTTACCGGCATAGGCCGCAATAACCGGTAAAGCCTGCAGCGAATAAACCACATGACAACGAGAAAAAAGCCACAACTGCAACCCGGTGCCAATATTGATCATGCGCTGAGCCGCGAGTCCTGGAAAATATTCCAGATCATGGCGGAATTTGTCGAGGGCTTTCAAAAGCTCGCAGCCATCAGTCCTTCTGTCAGTGTTTTTGGCTCCGCCAGATTCAAACCGGACCATAAATACAGTTTGTTGATTGAAGACATTTCGCGCAAACTTTCGGACGCCGGCTTTGCAGTGGTCAGCGGCGGCGGACCGGGAATAATGGAAGCCTCTAATAAAGGTGCCTACGCCGGTAAGTCGGCAAGCGTCGGATTGAATATCCAGTTGCCGTTTGAGCAATCCGGCAATCCGTATCAGGATATTGCCATCACCTTTAAATACTTTTTTGCTCGCAAAGTGATGTTTGCCAAATACGCATCCGCCTACGTCGTGATGCCCGGCGGCTTCGGCACGCTTGATGAGCTGGCAGAAATCCTCACGCTTATTCAAACCGGCAAGTCCAGAAAGATTCCGGTGATCCTGGTAGGTTCTGAATTCTGGACTGGTCTGGTTGACTGGCTCCGCACCTCAATGCTTCCAATGGGTACAATTAGCGAGAAAGATCTTGATCTCTTCTCTATTGAAGATGATCCTGAAAAAGTGATAGAAACAATTTTTGATTTCTACGAAGGTGTAGATATGGACGCCGTATTTGCCAACGACGATGTCTCGATGGATATCTAGTCCGCTGAACCTTTGATCGTCTGGTTTTCACCTTTGCTCAAACATATTTCTATGCTTCTTCAACACACTGGCGTAACCGACGCTTCGCGTTTTAACCTTCGTCGACTAAAGATTCGCTGATGTCGGTCTTTACTACCATTGACCTGCAACAGCTGAACACCTTCCTGGAAAGTTATCCGACAGGTGTAGCCGATAGCTTCACCGGGATAGAAGCAGGCATCACCAACAGCAATTTTTTTATCGATACAAGTACCGGTCGCTATGTGTTGACCATTGTCGAAAACGAGAGCCACGAAGATGTCGAGTGGTTTATGCAACTACTTGCCTTCCTGCACAAAGACAAAATACCCTGCGCCAAGCCGATGCAAGCCGTTAATGGCAGCTACACCAATACACTTGCAGACAAACCGGCAACTGTTGTGCAATGTCTCAAAGGTGCCGATAAGCTCGAAGTATCCGCTGAAGATTGTTACGCCATCGGGCAGGTACTGGCGAGCTTTCACTCGAGCTGTCAATGCTATTCGTATACCCGCAATGATTCGCGGGGTGCAGAGTGGCGGCATCAAACCGCAAACAAAGTCCGCAGCAAACTTGACGCACAGGATTTGCAATTACTTGATCAACAATTGAATTCCGGATGTTGCAAGACACTGGAGCAACTCCCTCAAAGCGTCATTCACGCCGACCTCTTCCGCGATAATGTGCTTTTTAACGAAGATGGCATCACCGGCATCATCGACTTCTATTACGCATGCACCGGCTGCATGCTCTATGACCTGGCGATCACATTTAACGACTGGTGTCGCGATGACTCAAGCTGTATTGATCAAATCCGGGCCAGTGCACTTTTTCGCGGGTACGAAAGTGTAAGGCCGCTTGCAGCTGACGAGAAGATGAGCTGGCCCGAGGCCGTCAGATGCGCAGCACTTCGTTTCTGGCTTTCCCGGTTGGTCGATCTGCACTATCCACCCGATGCGCTAATGACTTACACCAAAGACCCGACACCACTGCGCAATATTCTCGTGGAAAAGCCCTGCGATATAGTTGACTTTACATCATAAAGTTGTTTTTTGTGCGGGTTACTAGGTATGCCCGGAAGTATTAAAAAATGTTACCCTGAGAGTAATTCGGCTCGTTTTTAACCAAAAAAAGTTCCGGATCCCTCTACGCATCTATCGTGCGTGAAAATCTAAAAAATCTGGGGAATAACTCTATGAAAAGACGTGATTTTATCAAAACCGGTGCAGCAGCCACTGCAGTGGCCGGCACTATTACTGCGGCCCCCGCAATCGCCCAATCAAAAACTGAACTCACTGTTGTTTCAACCTGGCCGCGTGACTTTCCAGGTCTGGGCGTCAGTGCGCAACGACTGGTCGAGCGTATTTCACAACTGTCTGAAGGCAAGATCGAAACAAAATACTTCGCCGCCGGTGAGCGCGTCGGGGCATTTGATGTATTTGACGAAGTCGCTGCGGGCAATAGCCAGGCATACATTGCTGCTGACTACTACTGGAAAGGCAAGCACCCGGGATTTGCCTACTTTACCTCCGTGCCTTTCGGCATGACCACACCTGAGTGGAACGCCTGGGTAAAATTTAAAGACGGACAAAAGCTCTGGGACGAACTGTCTGGTGAGTTTGGACTGAAGGCACTGACCTGTGGTGGTACCGGCACCCAGATGGGTGGCTGGTTCAACAAGGAAATCGAAACAGCAGATGACCTTAAAGGCTTGAAGATGCGTATACCGGGTCTTGGTGGCGACGTGATGGCAAAGCTTGGCGCATC
>CAYPDN010000157.1:4758-8665 GCA_964409445.1 uncultured Granulosicoccaceae bacterium | reverse complement strand
GCACCGCCCGTCCAGTCGTTGACGGCGGATTTCAGCACGCCACCGGCGGTGGCCTGGGTTGATGCAAACACGGCTACAGACAGGGTGCCTGCGCTCGCGATTGCAGTCAGATTCTTGCGTATGCTCATTTTTTCACCTTTGTTGTGGGTCAGATTCAGCTGGCACGTTAGTCAACTGGTACGAACAGTAAACCACGCCAGCCCGGTAATGGTAAATATTGTTTCTCAAAAACGGGAAACTTTCGCACCCGTTTGCGTCATCCTAACTACCTGTTTTCAGAGCTCAATGTGGCAGACCTTTGATTTAGCCCACTGGTTCATAAACCCAGCGCCTTGCGCTGATTACTTGTCCAGCCCTGCGTCACGCGGTCGAGTACGATGGTCAGCAACACGATACCAATTCCCGCTGCAAGGCCTTTACCCAGATTGCTGACGTTCATTGCATCAAAAACCTCTTTGCCAAGCCCGAGACCACCAATCAGCGGTGTTATCGCCTGCATTGCCAGCGCAAATACCACCGCCTGATTGAGGCCGAGAATAATCGACGGAGATGCCATGGGCAGTTTAATTTTGATCAGAGTCTGCAGCGTAGACGAACCAAATGACCCGGCGACTTCATCCACTTCTTCAGGCACCTGCTTCAAACCCAGAGTGGTCAGGCGTATCACCGGTGGAATTGCATAGATTACGGTTGCAATAATGGCGGTAGTTTTGTTGCCGCCGAAGAAAAACAGCGCGGGAATCAAATACACAAAAGCTGGCAGAGTCTGCATCGCATCAAGCACTGGTTGAACCACTGAATTGACGGCGCGCGAATAGGCAGCGGCAATACCAATCGGCACACCGACGAGCATGCAGATCACAACCGACACGCAGGTGCCTGCCAAAGTAAAAAGAGTCAGTTCCCAGAGGCCGGCTGCCGCCAGGAAAAACATAAACGCAAGCGTAACTAATGCGAACTGCCAGCTAACTGAGGCCCACACGATCAAAGCAATCACTGCCATTAGATACCACCACGGTAAACCAGATAAGAACATGTCCAGCGGGTTCAGCAGATAAAGAAAAATAGTTGATCGAATGGCTTTGGTAATACTTATAAAAGTGGGGTTTATCGTTAACCAGTTAATAACCGTGTCTATCGGTTCTCGAATAGAAAACTCCCACGCCCTCGGGAATGTGTTCATCCATTTGAACTCTCCACCGAAAAAATACAACAACACCAACAGCATTCCGCCAACGACAAGAAAAGGTCGGTTCAAAACTCTTTGAGCAAAGGATTTCGATAGCGGAGCAATACAGCTGGCAATAATACCTGTAATGCCGTTGCCTATAGTGGCAAAAAGTTTCCATATCATCCCTAACGGCAATTCAATAACGCGGGCTATCGGGTTGGTATCCCACTTTTGCGGTAACAGATGAAATTTGTCAGAAGTATTGTCACTCCATTGTTTTTTTGCGGTAACTCCACTGACCGCATAACTCAGTCGATCTAATATTATTGCCATAAAAACAATACAGATACCGCCCTCGAAAGCCCACCCTACTTTGAGCCGCGTTAACGCCTTCCAAACCTGCTCTCCCAGCCCGCCGCCACCGATAAATACAGCCAATACGGCAAGCCCGAGTGCCATCATAATTGTTTGATTCACACCAAGCATGATTGAAGGCAGCGCCTGAGGCAGTTTGACTTTAAACAGCATTTGCAACGGTCCGGAACCGAAGCTCTGTGCCGACTCAATCATGGTAGCGGGCACCTGCCTGATGCCAAGATTGGTTAGTCGAACCGCGGGTGGCAGTGCGTAGATGATCACCGCCATTGCAGCAGAAGTGGCCCCCACTCCGAAGAAGAAGATTGCCGGAATCAGATAGACGAATGCGGGCATCGTTTGCATGGTATCGAGCACCGGACGAATGATGAGCTCGAAACGATCACTCTGCGATGCAAGTACGCCCAGAAAAACACCCAAAACCACTGAGAACACCACAGAAACTGTCATCAGGCTCAGCGTGGACATGGCCTCGTACCACATGTCTACCATGCCCCAGAACATCACGCCAATAAAGGTCATCAAGCCCAGCTTCAAGCCGCCATAGGCAAGCGCTGGCAGCACCAGCATAAGCAACACGAAAACCCAGGGCAATTCCCACAAACGCTCTTCGATCCATTCAAGTGGTATGCGGACAACTTCTGCCACAGCCCGTGTATAGGCCTTTACATTGGCTTCGAGCCAGTCGCGCGCCTCGTTAACCTTGTCTACAAACGGAAATGCATCGATAACCCGCTGCGGGAACTCAAATACGTTTGCAGCGACTGCGTACACGACCAGTGACACAAGTAGACCTGTCAATACGAGAACCGGCCCGGCAAAACTGTGACCACGCCAGGTCAATGCGGCGACGATGTTACCCCACAGAGAGTGGTGCGCTGGATTCGCTGCCGTTGAATTTGTCGCGACTGAGGCCATACCCGATTTTAATTTTTCCTGTGTTTTAGTGCCCGGGGCCGGTATCGCTGCCCGGTATCGCTGCCTGAGGCTACCTGATAGTACCGGCTTGAACACTGAGTCGCAAAAGCTGAACTCACTTTAGCTGCTATGCAGCCGAACGGCCACAAGGAGCCGCCTTTAGTGACGCCTGAACCTATATTCTGCGCCAACGGTTGCTGTAAAGTGCAAAGTAATGCTGTCTGTATCCTGCATCGGACTCTGAACACGGAAATTTGCATGTCGGTCGAACCGAAAATTGTCTGTAACAACATTTGGAAGGTGTTCGGTCCAAAACCGGAACACACTCTGAAAGAGATCGATCGTTCGCTGTCGCGCGACGAGGTGCAGCAGAAAACCGGACACGTGATCGCGGTTAAAGATGTTTCATTTTCTGTTGAGCAGGGTGAGACGTTTGTTGTTATGGGCTTGTCAGGCTCCGGCAAGTCAACCCTGGTGCGTTGTCTGTCGCGTCTGATTGATCCAACCGAAGGACAGGTCCTGATCGACGGACAAGACATCACAACAGTCTCGCAGAGCGAACTTAAAAGTTTACGTCGCTACAAAATGGCCATGGTTTTTCAGCACTTCGGGCTGTTCCCTCATCGACGCGTTATAGATAACGTGGCATATGGGCTGGAAGTGCGTGGCGAGGGCCGCGAGGCACGTTACGATAAAGCGCTCGATACTATTAAACTGGTTGGCCTCGACGGTTGGGAAGATCGTTATCCAAGAGAGCTATCCGGTGGTATGCAGCAGCGTGTCGGCTTAGCCAGAGCCATGGCGGTAGAGCCCGAGATACTTTTATTTGACGAGCCGTTCTCTGCACTTGATCCACTGATTCGCCGTGAAATGCAGGACGAGTTGCTCGACCTGCAGGCGCGCTTGAAAAAAACCATGGTGTTTATTACCCACGACTTTCTCGAGGCGATCAAAATGGGTGATCACATTATGATTATGCGGGACGGGGCCGTATCGCAGATGGGCACACCGGAAGATATTGTAGCCAACCCGGTAGACAAGTACGTGGCAGACTTTACCGAAGATGTTCCTCGCTACAAGGTATTGTCTGCAGGCAAAGTGATGCGACCGTTGAATGGAGCTGCGAATTCTGCCGGAGCGCACACTGTGCCAATGTCAGCAAAAATTGATAGCTTGATCGATCTGGTTGCCGATAGCGACAATCCCGTACAAGTGGTCGATGAACAAGGTGTACCGCGTGGTGAAATAGATCGTTCGATTGTCATGAAAGCAATGAACGCCAGCTTGTGAAGCCCTGTTTGTGGTCGCTGTTTTAGGAGTATGGCAAAACTGTCCAGCAACAGTTTTGCACACAACATAATTCTTAGAAGTGTGGAAAACGTTACCCGCTCTTGACTGGAGAACAACATGCCTGAAAAAACACATGATCTCTCGAACTACGAA
>CAYPDN010000157.1:0-4658 GCA_964409445.1 uncultured Granulosicoccaceae bacterium | reverse complement strand
CTCTTGACTGGAGAACAACATGCCTGAAAAAACACATGATCTCTCGAACTACGAACTACCACTGGTTGAAGAACCGGGCAGCTCATACACGCTGCCTTCGTATCTGTACACAGATCCGGACGTCTACGAGCTGGAAAAAGAAAAAATCTTTTATCGCACCTGGCAATACGTAGCACCACTGAGCTTTTTCAAAGAGCCAGGTGACTACATCACAGTACAGATCTGTGACCAGAATATGTTTGTGATGATGGGTGGCGATAACGAGCTGCGTGCGTTTTACAATGTCTGTCAGCACCGTGCACATGAGCTACTGCCACCGGGAAGTGGCAACGTCAGCAAGCTTATTGTCTGTCCGTATCACGCATGGGCTTTTAACCGTGAAGGTGCGTTGCGTGGTGCACCACGCACTAAAGAACGGCCCGGGTTTAACAAGGCAGACTTTTCACTGAAGCAGGCACGGCTGGAGGTCTTTCTTAACTGTGCTTTTATCAATCTTGACGCAGATGCCACCCCGCTATGCGAACAGGCCGCTGATCTCGAACAGGATGTCCGCAAGCAGCTACCGTACTTTGATCAGTTAAATACTCCGGTCGAAGGGCTGCTGGGTGAAAGCTACATCAAAGCCGGTTGGAAAGTAGTAGTCGACAACTACGTTGAGTGCTACCACTGTGATCATGCACACCCGGCGTTTGCAGATCTTATCTCTATGGACAGCTATCAGCACGATACCTTTGGTATTTGGGCGCGGCAATTAGGCGGTGAGATCAGACAGGACAACTCGGCCTATAAACTGGGTGACAGTGCGCCGTGCATGCAATCTTCTTTTTGGTACCTGTGGCCAAACACCACCTTTAACGTACTGCCTGGTACCGAAGAGCTCAATATATCAGCCATCAGACCCATTAGCCTTACAGAGAGTGACTTTGGTGGACACAGCATGTCTGTAAGTGGTGAATACAATAAACCAAGGTCTGAATATACCGCTGATGTATTGGTACCAGAAGACATTGCTCTGTGTGAGAGTGTGCAACGCGGTTTGAAATCAAAAGGCTATTCACAGGGACCGATTATTGTCGATGATGATCGCTCGGGTCGAGGTGAGCACGCCCTGCACCACTTTCATCGTATGGTACAAAGTGCACTTGCGGATTGATGCTACTGTCTGTTGCACATCCAGAAACTGATTTATGTATGCTGACCAGATGCACATGTAGTACACGTAGGGTGGATAAGCCTGCGCCTCCACCAAGGCAAACAGGTGGTGGTTGCGCAGGCTTATCCACCCTACACCAAGAGACTATTTATCGAGGTGCTTCTGGATTGGCACTAGCACGTCATGGGGTATAAACGACATAAAATCAGCGACACGATATCGCTGATACAGGAAACGGGGGTTGCCAATTTCATGCGCTGCAACATATGGCATGTTGCAGGTCGCGACTATGATTTGGTGATCGATACCGGTATGGGGCTTGATTCACTAAAGCAGTGGATCATTCAGCACACGACTCGTCCAATCAAAGCCATTGTCACCCACAGTCACTTTGACCATTCCGGTTGTCTGCACGAATTTGACGAACGACTCGGTCATCGCGCCGAGGCAGACATACTGAAAAACCCACTGAACGAAAAAACTCTGTTTAGCGGTGCCTGGACCCGAATCGGAATTATTGATCCGTTGCAGCATCCCGACTTTTCGCCTGAGTGTTACCATGTGCAAGCTGCACCTCTGACAGGTTATCTGGACGAGGGTGATGTAGTAGATCTTGGCGATGCCGCTTATCAGATTCTGCACTTGCCTGGACATTCACCTGGATCGATTGGGTTGTATAACCTTAAAACCAGAACATTGTTCTCTGGTGATGCACTCTACGATGGCGAGTTGCTGGACACACTATATCACTCCGATAAATCGGTCTATTTGCAAACACTCGAAAGAATCGAGACATTGGGTGCCGCAGTTTTTCATGGCGGACACTACCCTTCTTTTGGCACAGTGCGTATGCGACAGTTGATCGATAGTTATCGTGAAGGAAGCAACAGTCTGGGTGATATAGAGGCATGGTTCGAGGAAAATCAAAAATCTCTGGGTGATATTTTTGCCGATCAGGATTGGTCCGGGTTTGTGTAAACGAATCAATAAGTATGCTAACAGCGGCCCACTCAGACAAAACACTTAGTATCGCTCTAGCCATCAGTGCTGCAATCTGGGGGCTTTACTGGCTACCATTAAGAACCATTGAAAACGCAGGTCTTTCAGGTGCCTGGAGCGTGGTGTTTTTTAACGCTTGCCCGTTAGTCGTATTGTGTCCGCTGCTGGCATTTCATTTCAGGAAAATTGCAGACATGCTGTGGCCAACCCTTCTCGCCGCTCTTATGATTGGTTTGGCTTTCACCTTTTACGCGAATGCACTGGTAGAGACGACTGTTGCCAGAGCCACATTACTCTATTTTCTGACACCCGTCTGGGCCACCATTCTTGGTGTTATCTGGCTATCCGAACCTTTAACCAAAGCAAGAATCTTATCTATAATAGTAGCGCTGACAGGATTAGTTCTTTTGCTGTCAAACGGTGGAGCAAATAACCAACCTCTAAACCTGGGGGATCTGTACGGCTTTTTATCCGGAGTATTCTGGGCTATCGGCTTAGCCACACTTAATCGATGGGGATCAATACCCATCGTGCCGTTAACCGCATTTATATTTCTCGCAACGACAGTACTGTCTGCAATATTTGCCTATAGTTTTTATGGGGATCCACCACCTGATCCTTCACAATTAAAAGCTGCCTTACCAACTGCTGTTGTTTGGTCGATCGTTGTTATGTTGCCGACCTTCTTTGTCATATTCATGGTATCCAAAATACTGTTTCCCGGTCGAGTCGGATTACTGACAATGTCTGAGGTTGTAGTGGCAATTTTTAGCGCCGCTGTGCTGGTGCCGGAAGAGACGCTGTTACCAATTCAATGGCTGGGTGCCGTCGCAATTGTAGCGGCTGGAATTATCGAAGTAGTATTCGGTTATAATAAATCCACCAACGACCACCACGTTCCAGTTCGGTAAAACCTGCCTTCATAGAGTCAGAGAGGCTTACGAGAAAATGCAGTTTGATTATATTATCGTTGGAGCAGGTTCAGCCGGGTGTGTGCTGGCTAATCGACTGTGTAGCGATAAGAACAACAGCGTGCTGTTAATTGAAGCCGGGCCAGAGAATAAAGCCCTGTCTTTAAAAATGCCAGCTGCAGTATTATCGAATTTAAACAGTACAAAGCACAACTGGGCTTTCCAGGGTGAGCCGGAACCAGAGTTTAACGGCCGAACCCTGAAGCATGACAGAGGCAAAACCCTCGGTGGATCATCATCCATCAATGGCATGGTCTTTATACGTGGCCATGCACTGGACTTCGAACGTTGGCGACAATCAGGTTGCGAGGGCTGGGGTTATGCAGATGTGCTGCCCTACTTTAAAAGGATGGAATCGTACGAGGGAGGTGCTGATGAATATCGCGGTGACAGCGGTCCTCTGCAAGTACATCGCCCAGTGGTAGCCGATCCTTTAACACGTGCTTTTCTAAAGGCGGGTGGCGAAGCAGGTTATCCGTTAACCGATGATATTTGCGGTTATCGTCAGGAGGGATTCGGGATACTGGATAGCAGCATATATAAAGGCGAGCGCTGGAGCTCAGCACGCGCCTACCTTGATCCGGTGCGGGATAACAGCAATCTGACCATTGTGACAGGCGCCACCGTACAACGAATAGAATTTCAGAATCGCAAAGCCACCGGTGTCAGTTACATTAATAGCGTTGGAGATAAGATTGACGCCATTGCCAACACAGAAGTTATTTTAAGCGCAGGTGCGGTAGGCAGCCCACAGCTGCTGATGTTATCCGGAATCGGCCCGAGTGCACAATTAAAGTCACACGGTATAGAGCCAATTCAACATCTGCCAGGCGTCGGACAAAATCTTAATGATCACCCGGACTTTGTACTCAAATTTAAATGCCTGCAACCTGTGTCTATCTGGCCCAAGACGAAACTTCTGGGCAGAACGGTTGCTGGAATACAATGGCTCACAAGCAGAAAAGGCATTGTTGCATCCAACCACTTTGATGCTGTTGCATGTATAAAGTCTGGGCCCAGCGCTGAGTACCCGGATATACAATTAACACAATCACCAATTGCAGTGGATCACGATACCTGGGCGCCCCTGCCCGAACATGCTTTTCAAATACATGTGGGGTTAATGCAAGCTTACAGTCGCGGCCATGTTGAACTGCGCAGTGCCGATCCGACAGCTCCGCCAAAAATTCTTGCAAACTACCTGCAGGACCCGCGAGATCGGGAAATGTTGCTCTCGGGTATCAGACAGGTTCGTGAGCTGGTTGAGCAACCCGCCTATGTAGATTTAAAAGGTGACGAAATTTATCCCGGAGCGAATGCGCAAACAGATCAACAGCTCAATGACTGCCTGACTGACAGAACCGTATCGCAGTGGCATTTGTCCGGGACGGCTCGCATGGGAACTGCAAGCGATCAAGGCGCGGTGGTTGACCCCGAAGGCCGTGTGCATGGTGTCGAAGGTTTGCGGGTAGTGGATGCTTCGATTATGCCAACCGTTACCAATGGCAACACCAACTGCCCGACTCTTATGATTG
>CAYPDN010000156.1:4910-8674 GCA_964409445.1 uncultured Granulosicoccaceae bacterium | reverse complement strand
TCAAAAGTTGATATCCCCCACTTCACCGCTACCTGCCTGGCATTCAATGGGTATAGCGCAAGATATACCAGTGTATCTGCAGACAGAGATGCAATCATTGATGGAAAAATACAAAACAGTTGCGATTGTCGCACCTGTTCCGCGCTAAGCGAAGGGTGATGATTTTCACGTGCCGGTGCGGTGGACGCGTAATTTGCGGTATAGGCGGTAAAGCTTGCGGTACCCGGCATCTTCTTGCATAAGCTGGTTGGCGTCAAATGATGCAGAGACTCCGGATGCACGACAGACAAATGATAGCCATCCATAAAATTCTCAACTAACGACTTCCAGTTGCAATCCCACACCTCATGGAAATGAGCCGCATGATGCATTGACTGCATATGATAATTTTCAATATGCTTACCGAGCTGATTCAGTGAGTTTAGTGAATGTTCATCACCAGAATCTTCATCACCGGGCCAGGCGGCGTCCTCTGCGAGTGAAACAAAAATAAAGCCTTGCCAGCAGCGCGAGTTCAGCACTGGCAATCCGCATTCCTTCTGTAGCTGTTCTTTCGGCACCAGTGGTGCGTTTCGCAACTTGCCATCCAATGCGTAAGTCCAGGCGTGATAGGGGCAACGGAAGCGCTTTGTGTTGCCCTCGCCGTTTGCTACCAGCATTCCACGATGCCTGCAGACATTGGAAAGTACCGTGATTTTTGTTTTCGACTTGCGCACCACCAGTAACGGCTCTGCAAGAATATCCATCGTGAAGTAGTCACCGACGTTCGGTATTTCATCTTCGCGGCCAATGCAATGCCATTCGGTACGCAGCAGTTTTTCAATTTCCAGATGCAGAAAGTGCTCATCTGTATAGCAGCGTGGCGGCAGCCCGTGGCCCTCGGGACGGCTGGTTATTTGATCGAACAAATCTTGCATACTAGCCTGCATTATTCATGAGGATTCGGCATCCAGAATCAATATCGCTAAACAGGTCGCCTGATCGCCCGAGGAACGTGGCTCGCCACGTGACGAGGGGGATCGGGCGAGATGTGACGCGCCAACTTTGATAAAACAATGGGGTTCTGGTGTCGAATAGACAGTGTGTTATTTTTTGAATCAAACTAAATTACCTTTAAACTCTACATATACAGCACAAAATTTAAATTCGCCAGTCGCCTTATGAATTATGCAGGCTGGTCACTCATTGAAATATGACCTGGCTGTTGCTTTATAAGTTGCAGCCAATCAACAATTCCAGGAAAGCGACTCAGTTCAAAGTCCCCTTCCTGCGCTACATGCGTGTAAGCATACAAGCTAATATCTGCCACAGAATAGCTCTGACCGACTAAATATTGGTGTTTTGCGAGCCGCGACTCCATTACCGAGAGCGCTTTGTACCCACCCTCTTCTTTGCTATCAAATTCTGCCTGCCGCTCTGCGGGCAATCCAAGGAACTTCTTGATATAGCGCCGCACGGCTATGGTCGGCTCATGGTTGTACTGCTCGTAGAACTGCCACTCCTGTACCCGGGCACGATCCAGCGCATCTGTCGGCTGTAAAAATGTTCCATCGGCAAAGTAATTTAAAATGGCGTTTGATTGCGTCAGGAACTCTCCGTTATCAAGAACTACTACCGGTATCTGACCTGCCGGGTTCAGTGCCAGAAACTCATCTGTACGAGTCTCACCCTTCACTACCAAAATTTCTTTCCACTGGTGTTCGATGTTAAGTTGCGAAAATAACAGCGCAATCTTGTAGCAGTTTCCAGACTTGATATCACCGTATACAGTTATCATTGCAGCGTTTCCCGGACACTCATTAGGAAACGATCAAACCATAGTTGCGATTTGGATTACAACCCTTGCGGCGGTTTTTTTTGCATCGTGACCATAACTACTGTTGCAAGAATAATTGCACCGCCAATCAATACGTGCATCTCCGGCTTTTGCGACAGAATGATCATGGCCAGCACCACCCCATAGACTGGTTCAAGACCCGCAGCGATCAAGCTGGCAGTAGATACTTTTAGTCGCTTTAGTGCAGCAATAAACAGAGTATAGGCAATAGCTGTACAGGCAACACCCAGAATCATCAGCAACAACCACTGATGTGACTTTATCGCACCGAGACCAGTAAAAACAATTGGCAGCAACAGCAGTGCTGCAACACAACTTTGCACCAGTGATGTAACCAGCGCTCCATCGCTGCTGGCCAGACGACGATTTAACAACTGCAGCAAAGCAAAGCTGAGCCCACCGATAATACCCAGAGCAATACCTTCTACATAGACCAACTCGCCACTGTGCACTCCGGAAATAACTACTACACCTACCATAACCAAAATAGCAGCCAGCACGGCAGCTGGACTTAGCCGCTCTTTGTAAAAAACCGGCTCAAGCAGAGACACAAAAACCGGACAGGTAGAAAATGTAACCAATCCAATGGCAACGGTTGAGTATTGTATACTGGCAAAAAACACAACCCAGTGAAACGCCAGCAACACACCTGAGAACAATAACAATCGACTATCAACAGATTTAAGATGCAACCTTAAGGGTGCTTTAATTGCCAGGCAGACAACTGCAAGTGCAAGTGATGCAAACAGTGTGCGACCAAACGTTACTTCTATTGCGTTTAACCCGACCGATGCACCGAGGACACCGGCAAGCCCAAATAACACGGTCGCAATATGAACACTGACCAGCGGCGCTTTTGCGAGCTGTGCACTGACCAGCTGTACAATGGCTAGCTGTACAATAGCTGACTCTTTATTAGCACGGCGGGTCACTATTCCTCTAGAACCCTGACCTTACGTTTGCTCTGAAAAATTGTATAGGTCGCCGCCACTAACGCCTGTGTAGTTATAGTGTCTTCAAAAAGCGGACTCTCATCAATACCCGAGCCTTCGTGTGAAGTGACACCCAGCACAAACGCGGTAGTCAATTTAGGTGTGGGCTTATAGATGATTCCAGCCCCCAGTTCCAGACTCAGAAAACCCGCCTCTGCATCAAAGGCCGGTCTGTCGGGTGTAGCAAATTGCGGATCCACAGAAAAAAAGTAATCCATTAACTGATCACCAAGAAAAGTTGTACCAACGGATGCATTAAATTCCAGGTTATTATTTAAATAACCGGTCTTGCGGAAACGCAGCTCTGTTGTCGCCAATGGTCCCTGAAAGTCGAGACTTCTGAAGTCGGTCGATACAGCAAACCGCAATCCGCTTATCCAGTTGAAACGGGTTCTGATGCCGTCAACAGTTTTATCAATCATTGGCACGGTAAAGCGCGGCCCAAGCTGTAGAATAAAATCCAGATCAGGCAAATTGGCACGCAGAGGTGTATCCGAGGCATCCGAACCGAGTGCCGCACCGAGGCCAATATCTACAATGAGCTTTTCGCTTTGAAACGCTTTCAGCTCCACACCGCCCTCTTTAACCTGCACCTTGTCGCCGCGATAGATAATCCAGGGAGCGCCAAAAAACCGATCGTTCTTAACAGAAGATGACGGATACGCAGGCACCTGCAATGCGGCCGCGGCGACCCCAAATTCAAACGTTGATTTTTCCTCAGTCGCTGGGCCTTCGGTAATCTCGATAGCAGTCCTTTCATCTGCCGAATTATCGACAACAGTTGTCTCCGGTGTCTCAGTAGCCGAGGCTGCATTAAGGGGTGCATGAGCGGCGAATAGCGCTGTTATCAGGATCGCAGCGGTAACATGATTGTTTATATCGGTAACTCCTAAATTAAGGCACGCAAGCCAACGTATCTTTCATTACAAATCTGG
>CAYPDN010000156.1:2937-4810 GCA_964409445.1 uncultured Granulosicoccaceae bacterium | reverse complement strand
CGGTAACTCCTAAATTAAGGCACGCAAGCCAACGTATCTTTCATTACAAATCTGGCTCATCGCAAATCGGTCTTGTTCATTCCCATAGTGTTTTTTCTGACCAGGCACGGCAAGACGGAACATGCCATCTTTTTTCATCATAATTCATCAGACTAAAACGCAATTTCAAATCGAGATTGACACATTTGGCAGTTCTAATTTCACTCTTCCGCTAATTGTAACTTATTAGGACACCGCCAGTTATGTACAAGACTAATTTTCAAATTCTCATCCCGTGCGAAGTAACACCGATATCGCCCATCGAGGTACACACACTTCGATCGGTCAGTAAAATAATCGTCATCATGTTGCTCTGCACCGCGGGTGCAATACCACCGGTACTGGCCGAAGAACTCATTGTGCGCTCAATGTCTGAAATCGAGAGTGGCACGCTGCTGTTTGAGGCCGAAAACAGGAACCATTATCTAAGAGCGCCACTGGTAGACACGTCAATAAATATTGGCGTACAGGGATTATTGGCGAGAACCACTGTCAGGCAAACATTCACCAACGAATCGTCCGAATGGGTCGAGGGAATATACGCCTTCCCGCTACCGGACGATGCAACGGTAGACGAACTCACTATGGTGATCGGGGATACTCGGATCGAGGGCGTCATCCAAACCCGAAAGAAAGCCAAACGAACTTACCAGGTGGCAAAGCACACAGGCAAAAAAGCCACGCTGCTCGAACAACAACGCGCCAACCTTTTCACTGCAAAGGTTGCCAACATTCCTCCCGGTGAATCAATCACTGTGCAGATTGGTTATCAGTCAGCCATTCGATACAGCGACGGGCAATTCAGTATGTACTACCCGTTGACTATCACTCCCAGATATCTGCCAGGCAGAAACTTACCGAGCACTGCACTGCATTATGCAAACAGCGATCTTATAGCGCATCAGGACACGGGTTGGGCAACACCGACTGCTCTCATACCAAATGCCAGTGAGATCACACCACCGATGACTAACAACCCTGCACCAGTTTCTATAGACGTGACGCTGGACACCGGACTGCCCGGGCTGACTGTTTCAAGTAGTACGCACGACATCATCTCAACGCCCGAAAACAACAACAATCAGGAAGTCTGGACTGTGTCACTGGCAAGCAGCTCAGTACCCGCTGACCGAGACTTCAAGTTAAGCTGGACTCCACAGCTGAGCAATTCACCAGTGGCTGCAGTATTTCGGCAAGATAAAAAGTTATCACAAAACACCGAATCCTTTGCATCATTGATGTTAATGCCACCACAACAGATTTTTAATGACGCTATTCCTCAACGCGAGGTGATTTTTGTTATTGACACATCGAGTTCCATGGGCGGCAATTCGATTCTGCAGGCTCGCAAGACGCTGGCTCTAGGGATCGAACGCTTAACATCGCAGGATACGTTTAACGTTATCGAATTTGATAACAATTCAAACAAACTATTCACCAACGCAGTTACCGCCAATGATGCCAATAAAAATCGCGCCATCAACTGGGTGCAACAACTACGCGCAGACGGAGGCACTGAAATACTCGGCGCACTAGCGTTAGCACTCAGTGGCAGCTCACCCGACGAACGAATTCGACAGATAGTCTTTGTAACTGACGGCAGCGTCGGCAATGAACAGGAAATATTTCGCTATCTCAAACAGGAAATCGGGTCTACCAGACTATTCACCGTCGGCATTGGTTCCGCACCTAATATATGGTTTATGCGAAAGTCTGCGGAGCTTGGCAAAGGCACATATACACACATAGCTAACGTATCAGAGATTGTAGATAAAACACTGCTGTTGCTGGCTAAACTGGAGCGTCCGGCACTGACGGATGTAAAAATCAGTTT
>CAYPDN010000156.1:0-2837 GCA_964409445.1 uncultured Granulosicoccaceae bacterium | reverse complement strand
TCGGTACCTCAGGCAATGCCAGCCGGTAATACCATGCAGTATCCTCAGGGCAGTCTAGGCACCACACTACGATTTATGATTGCATTGGTACTGGCGTTGCTTGCTGTGCTAATTGCATTACCCAGATTGCGACAGCCAGATACCAGTATCGTATGCACCCCTTTACGTAATGATTCACGCAAATGCAAAAGCTGCTAAACCGATGCAAAAACAACAGAACTGCGCTGGCCGCAGTTCTGCTCTGTGCAGCTATGCTGCCCGCTGCCGATGCCAGCTACATGCTGGCCAAAGCCAGGCTCGCACAATCACTTATTGAAAACAGCTGGCACAGCACCGGAACACAGCCATGGCCATGGGCGGATACCGTGCCGGTCGCCAGACTGGTAATACCCGAGATCAATTTAGACAACTATGTTCTCGACGGTGCAACTGGTGCGACACTGGCATTCGGGCCGGGCATGGTAAGCGGTTCTGCCAGTCCGGGAGGTCACGGCGTGACAATGATTGCAGCGCACCGCGATACGCATTTTAAACCACTGCAAAACATCAAAACAGATACCCTGATACGTATTCAAAACAAGGACAAAATCTGGCATCAATATAAAGTTACTGCAATCCGGGTCGACGATAGCAGAGTGGATACCATTACACCGTCAATTGGCGAATCAAGGATGGTATTGGTAACATGCTACCCGTTTGATGCACTCGTGCCGGGCGGCCCGCTCAGATACGTTGTAGAGGCGGAGCTGATTGGCACTTAGGTGTGAAAACGCCACGGTAACTGAACTTCCACAACGCCTGTGGTCTACACACTCACAATTACCCAATAGAATAATCGATGACCTACTTCTGGGCCTTTCTGGCCGGCGTTCTCACCCTCATCAATCCCTGTGTTCTTCCCCTGTTGCCAGTGATCATTGCAGGCGCACTGCAGAGCCATCGACTGGGTCCGGTCATGATGGCGCTCGGTCTGACTATCTCGTTCACCATTGTAGGCGTACTGGTCACCGCATTTGGTCATGTGATCGGGCTGGATGAATTTATAATCAACAAGATCGCCGCATGCATCATGATTCTGTTCGGAATTATCCTGCTGCTGCCGCGCGCGCAGGAAAAACTGTCTAACGCCGTCGCGCCACTTGCCTCGGGTGCAAATGCAAAGATCGACAGCACACAGTCCGGCGGGCTCCGTGGGCAGCTTTTCATTGGCATGCTACTCGGCGCTGTCTGGTCGCCGTGTGTCGGGCCAACACTTGGTGGCGCGATAGGACTGGCAGCCAGCGGAGAAGGATTGCTCCAGGCCACCTTCACTATGCTTTTCTTCGGCCTGGGCGTGTCGGTAATTATCCTGTCACTGTCATATGGCACCAGAGAACTTCTAACCAAACGCAAAGATCGATTAATGCGCTGGATGCCCTGGGCGAAACCCATTATGGGTGTTGTGATGATCATTGTCGGGATCGGCATCCTGCTGCAGTGGAATCACGCGATCGACGCCTGGTTCCTCGATGTCATGCCGATCTGGCTGCAGGATTTATCAGTCAAATTCTGATCAAAACCAAATGACAAGCCCGCGCAGACGGGCATTCTGCTGGTATCGTCGTTCCCGGTGAACACATGAAGCGTTTCGATTTGATAAACTACGACCGTCAGCAGTCAAAGATCACTACACTGTCGCACCCGTACACCAGAACAAATAAAAAGACAATTTTTTGACGGTTTAGCGATTCTTCTCTTATACGCACCCCCACGCCTCTCGTTTTCTTGGCTTTTAAAAGCCAGGGCCTGGTGGTTGCAAACGCTGAAGACTGGCAGCACCACAACTCTAACTACACACAGGCAAAGCGTTGAGCACATCCAAAAACTGGTCGTCCCGCCTAAATGAATTTAAAAAATCGGACAATCCACGCGCAGTATTTGAAATTGCGGTAACAGCAATTCCACTTGCGCTACTGTGGTTTGGCATGTCGAAAGCGCTGCAGGTCGGTGGCTTCCTCGGCTATCTGGCATATGTGGTTCAACTGCTGCTTTCAGCAGGCATGATTATCAGGCTGTTTATCCTGCAACACGATTGTGGACACGGCTCTTTGTTCTCGTCTAAAAAGGCCAACGACTGGACCGGTCGAGTATTAGGTATATTTACCTACACCCCATACGCCTATTGGCGCTACCTGCATGCAGCACACCATTCAACAAACGGTGATCTGGATCGACGTGGCCTTGGAGACATAGACACCTTCACAGTTAGCGAATACAACGAACTCAGCTCTCTTAAAAAGTTGCAGTACCGAATTTATAGAAATCCGTTCGTGATGTTCATCGTCGGCCCTTTCTATATGTTTATTCTCAGACATCGCCTGCCAATTACCGTGATGAATCAACGCGATGCCTGGATAAGCGTGATGGCAACAAATGTTGGTATGTTAGTGGTCGCGCTACTGCTTATTTCTGCTGTTGGGCTCAAAATCTTTTTGCTAATACAAATACCCATGGTCACATTGGGTGCTGCCATTGGCGTTTGGCTGTTCTACGTTCAGCATCAATACGAAGACACCTACTGGAATACAAAACCTGAGTGGAACCACGAACACGCAGCGCTTCAAGGCAGTTCTTACTACGATTTGCCACAGCCGTTTATGTGGATCACCGGAAATATTGGCATACATCACGTACACCATCTCTCCAGCCGCATTCCTTTTTACAAGTTACCCAAGGTTCTAAAAACACATCCGGAACTCAAAGAAATAGGCAGACTGAGATTTGTAGAGAGTCTGAAGTGCATTCACCTCGCCTTGTGGGATGACACAGCAAGACAACTCATCTCATTCAAAGATGCC
>CAYPDN010000155.1:0-8678 GCA_964409445.1 uncultured Granulosicoccaceae bacterium | reverse complement strand
CTGAGCGGATAGTCTTCTTCGGGCATCAATAATGTGGTGCTCATCATAGGCTCGCCAAGACCAGTCAGCAAAGCGTGGACAATGGCGTTGTCAGGTACCCGTATACCGATCGATTTTCGCTTCGGATGCAGCAGCCGCCTGGGAATCTCATTCGTGGCTTTGAGGATAAAAGTATACGGGCCGGGCGTCATCGCCTTCAGCAGCCGATAGTTGCGGTTATCGACCTTCGCGTAAGTCGCAATAGATGACAAATCCACACAGATCAGGGACATATGGTGCCCTTTGTTCAGCCGCCTGATCCGGTAAATACGCTCCAGGCCAGATTTGTTGTCGAGCGTGCACCCGAGCGCGTAACAAGAGTCTGTCGGATATACCACCACGCCACCTGATCTCAGGATATCGACCACCTGATTGATCAGCCGTGCCTGCGGCGTCTGCGGATGAATCTCGAAATACTGGCTCATTGGATAGCGTATTGAAACATGGACACATGCGGATGAGAGCATAGCCCTCAGGAAGGAAAGCGTTGATCTGATCCGCAATCCGGATGGCAGGCAATGGTACACTTGCCGGCGAGCAGGTTGACTGAACGGATTCTTCCCCAAGCAACTGCTCGCAGACAGTCACTGTATCCCGCGCAGGGTACAGTCTACCTAACCACCAGCTACAATGCTTTCCTATTGCACCGGACTTCGCAATGAAATTTCTGATCGATTTTTTCCCGGTGGTGCTCTTCCTGATCGCCTACAAGTTCACCAATATCTATACCGCCACGATGGTCATCATCGCAGCTTCTTTCGTGCAAATTGCCGGCTACTGGCTGGCAACCCGCCGGGTCGAAAAAATGCACCTGATTTCACTGGTGCTGATCGTGTTACTCGGCGGACTCACGCTTTATCTGCGTGATAAGCGCTTCATCATGTGGAAGCCAACTATTATTAACTGGTTGTTTGCTGCAGCTTTTGTTGTCTCCGCATACATTGGCGGCAAACCGTTGATTCAGCGCATGCTGTCAGGCCAGCTGCAAATGCCCGATATCGCATGGAAAAAACTCAACTGGGCCTGGGTTGGATTTTTTATTTTCTCCGGTCTTGTCAATCTCTACTTCGCGCAGCGCTATATCGTCGCACAGGATGCGCTGATCGCGGCAGCTCCGGATACCAGTGATGAACAACTCGCAGATCTCGACTGCAGCACCGGCTTCAGCACCGTCGCATTGCCATTGTGTGAAACTGCCAGTGCAAAAGAAAAAACCTGGGTTAGCGTCAAGGTCTTTGGATTGATGGGCCTTACTATCCTGTTCATTATTGGTCAGACAGTCTTTCTGATGCGATATATGGAAAAAGACGACGAAAATCCACCGGAGGCCGAAAATCAGGACAGCTCCTGATCGCCGGCCAGACATACCGAGGTAACTGACGCCAGATGTAAATCTGACGCATGTAATCAGGTGAAAAAACGCCTGAAGCTCACTTGAATAGCGCTCAATAAGGACTATCTTCCCTGACAATCCTTTTTTTTCACCAGGTTACCAAATCATGCAACGAACTCTTACTGCACTTGCTATTTCGGCTCTGCTTTGCACTGGTGCTGCACTCGCAGACGGTTCACCGACAATCGCCACTGTAAATGGTGAGACCATAACAGAGCTGCAGCGCGACACCCATTCTGCACAATTCGCAGCACGCGGACAGCAGGCCACCGATGAAGTTGTAACAGACGAGCTTATTAGCCTCGAACTAATGCGACAGGAAGCGATTAAGCAAGGCCTTGATAAGAGCCCGGAAATGGAAGCCGAGATGAAAATCATGCGCGCCCGCGTGCTTGCCAACGCACTTCTCAACAACTTTACTGAAAGTGTTGATACCAGTGACGAAGCGCTGCAGGCAGAGTATGAAAAGCAAGTAGCTGCAGCCCAGGTAAGCGAGTTCAACGCCAGCCATATCTTGCTTGAAGACGAAGCCAAAGCCAAAGAGATCATTCTCGAACTGGACGGCGGGGCAGACTTTGCCGAAGCCGCAAAGAAATACTCCACTGGTCCGTCAGGGGAAAATGGCGGTGATTTAGGATGGTTTGATCAGGGCGCTATGGTACCGGAATTTTCTGCAGCCGCAGCCGAACTTGAAGTTGGGAAATACTCAGCTGTTCCTGTTAAAACACAGTTCGGCTATCACATCATTAAGCTTGCAGATAAAAGAGCCAAAGATCCGCAGCCATTTGAATCAGTAAAAGAACAAATACGTGGCGTTGTTATGCGCAATAGCATCGCCGACTTTGTTGACGGACTTCACTCAGCCGCCACTATCGAAAAGAACTAGCATTTGCACGACGCGCGATAATCTCTCCTGCCGTTGTTTATCACTTTTAAAAATAACCGACGCATAGCAAGGCAACTTTATGTTTCCTTGCTGCGCGTCGGGCTCCTCAAAATATATAAAGGTGCGTTCGGCTGTATTAAATACCAGACAATAACATCTGCCCACCCTGCAGCTGCCCGCCCGGCCCTGGGTGTCTGAACTGCGAACAATCAAGTTCGAAATCCCTACCCACGTTCAATCCATAACGCTTACAGGCAAGCTCAAATCTTTGCCGGATAATTTCTGCGCGCGGCCCACTGCCAATCATTCTTGAACCAAAGTCGGCATTATTGAGCTTGTTGTCTCGCAGCGAGCGAATCGCCTTCATGATACGCGCAGCGCGCAACGGGTAGTGCTCCTCAAGCCACTGTGGAAACAGCTGTTGTAACTCGTGCGGCAGGCGCAACACAATTGCATAAGCCGCCTGCGCACCGGCACAAGATGCAGACTCTACAATAGAATCCATCTCAGCTTCATTCAATGCCGGAATCACCGGCGACACAGACACGCGTGTTGGAATACCACAATCACTTAAACGGTTTAGCGTTTGTAATCGCCGCGCAGGGGTTGTGGCACGCGGCTCAAGTTTTCTTGCAAGCTTTCGATCAAGTGTGGTTATGGTGATGCAAACAGAAACAAGATTGCGCTTTGCCATCTCTGAAAGAAGATCAATATCCCTTTCTATCAAAGACGATTTGGTTATTAAATAAGCCGGGTGATTTGTTTCCAGCAATACTTCCAAAACGTCTCTGGTTATATGCAACTGTTTTTCAATCGGTTGATAAGCATCTGTATTAACACCTATCGCTATGGGCTCACATCGATAACCGGGTTTCGACAGCTCGCCTCGCAACAGTGCCGCCGCATCACGCTTTGCGTAGAGTTTGGTTTCAAAGTCTAGTCCCGCTGAGTGGCCCAAATAAGTGTGCGAAGGTCTGGCAAAGCAATAGATGCAACCGTGCTCACAGCCACGATACGGATTTATTGAACGGTCAAAGTGGATATCAGGCGACTGATTGCGAGTAATGATTGAGCGGTTTTTATCATCACGCCACTGAGTACGTACTTTAGTTTCAGGCTCAATATAAGAGCTCCAGCCATCATCAATATCATGGTGGCGCAGCGCCTCAAACCTGCCGGTGACGTTACTGACAGAGCCCCTGCCCCGTCGTACCAATGGGGTCTCACGCATTTGAACCTCAATACTGGTTTTATATACAGTATAATGGCATCAGCCAGAGAAACTCAAGTCGCTTCAGCTATTCTCCAAAACCACGCTTAAGATCAGCAATAATATCCGACGGTGATTCCAGACCAACGGCGACACGCAGCAACGAGCCACTAATACCGGCTGCCTGCCTTTCCTGTTCTGAAATTCTGCCGTGGGTTGTAGTTGCGGGATGAGTAATTGTGGTTCTTGTATCACCCAGATTAGCGGTAATCGATATCAGCTCGGTGGAATCAATGATTCTCCAGGCGGCATCGACACCACCTTTAACTTCAAAAGAAACAATACCCCCAAAGTCACTTTGCTGCTGTTTGCATAGCTCGTGCTGTGGATGATCAGTGAGCCCTGGAAAATAAACTCTCTCGACTGCCGGGTTTTGCACCAGCCACTGCGCTATTGTTGCAGCACTCTGGCAGTGACGCTGCATTCTGACCTCAAGTGTTTCAAGCCCCTTTAAAAACACCCAGGCATTAAAGGGGCTCATAGTAGGACCTGCAGTTCGAAGAAAACCGAATATATCTTCCCCGACACGCTGCTTATCGCCAACGACTGCGCCACCGACACAACGTCCCTGCCCGTCAATAAACTTGGTGGCAGAGTGAATAACGATATCCGCTCCTAACGCAAGCGGACGCTGCAATACGGGTGTGCAGAAACAGTTATCGACTACCAGCAGTGCATTGTGCTTTTTTGCAAGCTTTGCAAGCGCGCGAATATCAGCCAGCTGCGTTAACGGATTGGTTGGTGTCTCGAGAAACAGCATTTTAGTCTCAGGACGTATTTTACTTTGCCAGTCAGCGGAATCATCTATCTGAGCAAAGTCAACCGGATTGCCCATGCGTGTCAGGTACTTTTTAAAAAACTGTGTGGTTGAACCAAACATTCCAGACGCCGCAACGACATGATCACCAGGCTCAAGCAGTGCTACGCAGGTTGCCATGATTGCCGCCATTCCGGACGACGTCGCAACACAGCACTCGCCACCCTCCATTGCTGCAAGTCGTAGCTCAAAGGTACGAACGGTCGGGTTAGTGAATCGCGAATAGACATTACCCGGTATTTTGTTTTGAAATTTGTCCGCCGCATCGGCGGCATTTTTAAAGACAAAACTTGAGGTACTGTATATTGCTTCTGAATGCTCGCCTTCGTGACCGCGAGTCTGACCTGCTCGAACCGCTGCGGTCGCAAGGTCGTATTGATTCCAATTAATAGTGCTCATGATAATCCGCGTAACTTAAAAAAAGCGGCGAATTGACGAGTGCAGGGATTTAGAAGGGCCGGTTGGCCAAAATACAGAGCTAAACAGCAGCGGTAACAACGTTAAGAATGCTGAAGTTCGATTTAGCGGTATTTTTCTAAGCGCCCGCAAGCTGAATCAAATCGGCGCAGGACTATTATGCACTCGCATGAGGCTGAGTCAAGACTCGTCAATGCGCTGTACGCTCACTGTCGGTACAATGACCTCAGACACCAGGACAACAGATTTGATATCAGCACTTTCCTATCTGGGTATTTCTTCAGACAAAACCTCCGACTGGCAGCACTTCGCCGGCAAGCTTCTCGGCATGCAAACGCTTGATCGTGGCGGAAAAAATATCGCGTTTCGCATGGATGATCAGGCTCAACGCCTCATCGTATCAGACGAGCCGGGAGATACCCTCGCGTATCTGGGCTGGGAAGTCGACACATCAGCCGATCTAAACACCTACGCCGCAAGGCTTGAAAATGCCGGTCATAAAGTCACCAAAGGGACAACGAGCCTGGCCGATCGACGCTATGTAGAAGAGCTTATCTACTTTACCGACCCGGCGGGCTATCGAATAGAACTGGTATGGAAGCCATTTAAAGTAAATGATCCGTTTGTGCCGGGCCGATCAATCGATGGTTTTAAAACCGGCCCCTATGGCATGGGACACGCAGTGTTACATGTATCAGACGACGTCAACGCAGTCGTAAACTTTTATCGCGATCTGCTCGACTTTCAGTTAAGCGACTATGGACTGCAGCCAATACCTCTGTACTTTTTTCATATTAATGGTCGCCACCACAGCTTTGCCATTGTCGGTTCCAACAAAAAAGGTTTCCATCACTTTATGGTCGAGTACGACAACCTTGATGATGTAGGCCAGGGTTATGATCTTGCAGGACTGGAAGAAAATCGTATCGCCTATACGCTGGGGCGTCACACCAATGACTACATGACCAGCTACTACGCACACACACCGTCTAATTTTTTTGTAGAGAGTGGCTGGGGAGGACGCATCATCAATCCGGATACCTGGCAATCACACGAAACCGATGTCGGGCCGAGTTATTGGGGCCATGAAAGGCTTTATTTAAACGATGCAGAAAAAGAAGCCTTCAGAAACATGCGCCTCGACACCGCCAGCAAAGGCCATCGTGCACCACACCTGATCAACTGCCCATGGCTATATAGTCAAACGTGAACCCGGAGGAGCTAATTTCTGCAGAGCAGATCTTCGACGTTGCCATTATAGGCTACGGACCCACGGGTGCGACATTGGCAAACCTGCTCGCACAAGAGGGACACCAGGTATTGGTAATAGAACGCGAAGCAGATATCTACAACCTGCCCCGAGCAGTGCACTTTGACGACGAAACCATGCGTGTTTTCCAGACTGTGGGCATCGCTGAAAAGTTAAGCCAGCTTGTGCATATTAACCCCGGTATGAAATTCCAGGATAACAACGACAATGTTCTACTCGACTGGCCAAGGGACCAACACATTACCGCACACGGATGGCACGCAAGCTACCGATTGCATCAACCAGATCTCGAGACCTTGCTGCGCCAGCAGTTAAACCAAAAGACCAATGTTCACGAGGCACTGGATTGTCAGGCACAAGCACTGAAAGATAATTCAGACCATGTGGAAATCACCTGCAACAACAAAGTATTCAAAGCTCGTTACGTTGTTGGCTGTGACGGTGCAAACTCTCTGGTACGCAAATCTATAAATGATGATATGGAAGACTTCGGCTTTCGTGAAAGATGGCTGGTAGTCGACGTAATCCTGAATAAGCCCCGACCGGATCTGGGCGATCACTCTATTCAATTCTGTGACAGCCAGAGGCCGATGACATATTGCAGAAGCCCTGGTCTCCGCAGACGATGGGAAATCACTATTTTAAAGGATGAAAGTGACGAAGAGATCCAGTCCGAAAAAAGAGTATGGGAACTGCTCGCACGCTGGATAAGCCCGTACGAAGCGCAGCTTGAAAGAAGTGCGGTCTATACATTCCGTTCTGCCATTGCCCGCCAGTGGCACAGTGGCAGACTATTGATTGCCGGAGACGCCGCTCACCTGACTCCTCCGTTTATGGGTCAGGGAATGTGCATGGGAATAAGGGATGCTGCCAACCTTGCGTGGAAGCTCACTGAAGTTTTAAAAAGCGGCCGCGGGAATTCGCTGCTAAAAAGCTATCAGGCAGAGAGAAGTCCGCATGCGCAGGCTTATATCGAAACTGCTATTCGCCTCGGCGGATTGATCAATTCAATGGATAGTGACAGTGCGCTGCAGATGGCCCAAAATCAAAGCAATAATGATCAAAGCAAGGGTGAGACTACAATAAAATCGATTCAACCGAAGCTTGGTGCAAGCTCTCATCTGCACAGTGTCGGTGAACAGCCAGAGAACTCGGTCGGTCTTTCATTTGCACAGCCATTGCTGAATTCAGGTACAGTAAGATTCGATGAGCTTGCAGGCTGCAAGCACGCATTGATTACCCGAAGGAGTCTGCAAAACAAGGCACCAGAGGGATTTATCGCGCTGTCTGCAGATGATCAGCCATCGCTCGAAACCGAACTCGACAAGCTTGGTGCAAACGCAGTCTGGGTACGTCCTGATCGCTACATCGGTGCCATCGCCAACAGCTCGGAAGCACTGCTCAAACAACTACCAAAAACTTATACAGTGAATTTAACCCAATGAAACTCGCTTCACTCAAAGAAGGCGGACGTGACGGCACTCTGATGGTGGTATCACGTGATCTGACCACAATGACATCCGCTGCTTCAGTAGCAGGCACAATGCAATACGCCATCGATAACTGGAAGACTACCGAAGACGCATTGCAGAAACTATCCGCAAAGCTTGAAGCAGGTGCACTGGATTCACAAACTTACAACCCAACGCTGTTAGCCTCTCCGCTGCCACGTGCATATCAGTGGGCAGACGGCAGTGCCTACCTAAGTCATATGCGATTGGTCAGAAAAGCCCGAGGTGCGGATATGCCACCGGGAGCGGATACTGATCCGTTAATGTATCAGGGCGGTAGTGATCATTTTTTAGCTCCCACTGAAGACATCCCCTGCAGAGACACAGAATGGGGTCTGGACTTCGAAGGCGAAATAGCCATTATTACCGACGATGTCAAAACAGCTTGTAGCAGTACAGATGCAGTATCACATATTAAACTTGTCATGCTGTGCAACGACATATCGTTGCGCAATGTGATGAAGCCGGAACTAACCAAAGGCTTTGGCTTTTATCAATCAAAACCCGCCAGCGCTTTTTCACCTGTGTGCGTCACACCGGATGAACTGGGTGAACACTGGAACGGCGCACAAGTAAACCTGCCACTGGAAACCACCTACAACGGAGAGCAGTTTGGCAACGTGCCAGCAGGTAAAGATTTAAATTTTGACTTTGCAGCTTTAATTGCCCATGCCGCACGAACAAGAGAGCTGCGCGCCGGCACGATAATAGGCTCCGGCACGGTATCCAATACCAATCATGAAGCTGTCGGTTCTTCCTGCCTGGCAGAAAAGCGGATGATTGAAATTATAGAAAGTGGTACGGCAACTACCCGATTTATGCAACCAGGCGATACTATAAAATTCCAGATGAAAGAACCTTCAGGGCAATCAATATTTGGCGCAATAGATCAGAAAGTTGTCCAGGGATAACTTTATCTATCATTCTTTAAGTTACGAAAAGCTCCCATAATCTCAGCAGCAGTGCACAATGCATCAGACTGTAAATACTCCATTGCATTCAATGAAGCATCGTGCGCCTGCTGACTGGACCCTGCAACGCAATCTTTAACAACACGACAGAAGTAGTCATGTTG
>CAYPDN010000154.1:0-8707 GCA_964409445.1 uncultured Granulosicoccaceae bacterium | reverse complement strand
TGAGTTGTAGCCAGTTGGTAATTTCTGCCTTTGAATTTGACCCCCTGTTTTCCTGATTTTGAACTATATAAACAGGGCCAGTCATTCTAAGGACGGATACACGTTCAGATGTACACAGTTTGCAAATCCCTTCTGATAGCAGCAATTTCATCGCTGGTGCTCGCGTGTGGAGGTGGCAGTGGTGTCGTCATCAGTGCTTTACCAGCGATGACTGAAGACACGGACAGCGCAACGGTATTGCTGGAGAGCGAGTTTTCCACCGATCCGGCTCAGGCGACTACTGTTGCTGCGGTTGCCAGCGATGACAGCGCCGGCGACCCAGTGTCTGCTGAGGCCGCAGATTCAGAATCCGGGCTGGAATCAACCACGGAAACCGGGCTGGCAGGTTCGAACCAGTCCGACCAGGCAGAATCGGAAGTAAGGGAACAGGGTGCTAAAATCACGCCTGCTGACATTACTGACTTAATTCTGGTCACCGGTCAGTCGAATGCGCTCGGCGCTGAAAGTGCCTATGACGTCGTGCTGGATGTCCCGCATGAACAGGTTTTTGCTTTCACTGATCAGGGCTGGCAGCAGGCAGATTTGCATCAGGTCTGGGACCTGGATCATTTTCCGCGCGGCAATCCTGGAGAGGAACCGAACAACAACCTTGCATTGCACATGGCGAAAGAGATCGCACGCCAGCGCGGCGATCGCGTAGTGGGATTTGTGCTTGCTACGGCACCAGGTCAAAGCATCACTCACTGGGACCCGTCTGAATCGTTCTTCCAACAGATAGACAGCAAAGTGCTTGAGGCGATAAATCAGCTGCCCCACAAAAGCCAGCTCGACGGTATTTTATGGCATCAGGGGGAGAGTGATGAAGGAGATCCTGATTATCATCTGAAGCTGGATTCACTAATAGAAAATTTCCGAGTACAAAACTGGTTCTCTTCTGATCGACCCTTTATTTGTGGAGAGACCGCTGTGTTTGAAGTAGTCAATCGTCAGCTGTCGGCACTTAACGGCAACGGCGATCGCTGGTCAGGCTGCGTTGGCAGTGAAAACCTGCAAACCCATCTGGATGGGTTTCACTTTAATGCCGAAGGATTGCGAGAACTTGGCAAACGCTACGCGGTAAAGTATCTGGATATGCTTGCAAACTGAAGCATTAGCGAGGCCAAAGAATCGTAAGGTCTGATCGATTTTGTAAAGTAGGTCAAATCCCCAGATAGCTGCAGAAGTGCTTTACTAATAGGTGATGGATTGCTGCACCAGCTCAGAACTCCTGAAGAATCCAGACTACTCTCTGCTCAGAGATGACAAAGCGGGATCTATACACTGACGATGGCATTTGACCGGTTTTGTTCGACTGACGGATAAAACTGTCGGTTGTGTATCGAAACCGACCGCGTTTCACATGTTTTAACCTATTTTAAGACCCATTTTGCCAATCGGTTCAATACTATAGAGAGGTATCTCAAACCAGAACGGACTTATGAATACCAAAATAAGTGACACCATAAAAGAGCAGTTGCGCAAGACGGCATCTGTAAAGGGAATACCGGGGCAGGGCGTCCAGCAGCAGAAGACAATCGACAGAGCGGTTGACAGTGTCGTTGCAGAGTTCACCGGCGTTGCCAATGATTCAGTTGGGCGGCAACGATTGTATAACGCAGTCAATCTTGCAGATAAAGTGTCGTCACCACAGGAAGCTGGTGTTCAACTGCGCAATATAGTTGGCGATAAAGGCCAGAAACGTCTTGTCGCACAGTTTCGTGCAGGGAGTAGTCTCACGGAACTTCAGGTTGAGAACGTTCTCGCTATCGTTTCACCAAGCGTACTCTCTGCTCTGGGTTCGGAATTGACCGAAGGCTCTGTGCAGAACAGTGCTGCAGGGCTTGCGACTCTGCTAAATTCACAAGGAGACGTCAGCCAGGCCAGCACCGCGAGTGTTGGCAGTACCAAGCAGGCCCAGGGTAAAAAAGACCAGGGTAAGCAGGACCAGAACAAACCTGCCCGGAAGCATGCAGGTACGCAGCCCGTATACTCCTCAGGTGGCACTGCAGTCGCTGCATCAGAAAATTCCGGTTTTACGCGGTTTGCATTGCCGTTGTTGCTTCTGGGCGCGCTTATTCTCGGTTCAGTTAAGTACTGCAGCGATTCTGAAAAAAGCCGTGTGGTTGCTGAAGAGCGTAGCAATCTACAACTGGAGCTGGCCGGTGCGCAGGAAGAGTCGGAGTTGCAAACTACCAAATTTGCTTCACTGCAAGGCGAATATGACTCGGCCCAGTCACAAATAGGGCAACTGCAAAGTGAATACGATTCGGCGCAGTCTCAAATAGCACAACTGCAGGATGATTTGCAGTCATCCAAAACTGAGTTAGAGGCATTGCGTGACGTGCCTACCGAGACGGCTGAGCTGCAACTGTCACTGGCTAACCTGACGAGTGAGCGCGATGCGGCAATCGATTCCGGATCTGAGCTACAGGAGCAACTCGAACAGACAGGGACTGAACGCGATCAGGCGATGCAACAGGCGGAATCACTGACGGCAGAACTTGATGTCGCACGCCTGACTATTTCTGACAACGAAGAGTCGATAGCTAACATCGACATGATAAAGGCGGAAATAGTCGAAATTACTGCCGCACGTGATGATGCTCTCGAACGCAACATAGAGCTTACCGCTGCAAACGAAAAACTTCAGCAGCAAGTAGATGGGATAACACCTACCATCACAGATCTCGAATCACAGGTCGAGTCACTAACATCGGCACGTACTGAGCTTGATCAACAGCTGCTTGATACCTCTCAGGCACTTGACTCAGAAAAGAGTGACAGAAAAGCAGACGTCGACCAACTGACCGTTGAAATTGAAGAGCTAAAAAATCAGGTGGCAGAAACTGCACCTACAGTAGAAAAACTGGAAGGTCAGGTGGGAACGCTTACTGATGAAAAAACGCAACTGGAAACCCAGCTGGGCGATACTACCGAAGCGTTGGAGCAGGCTCGTGCAGATCGTCAGCAGGATACAGAGCGACTCACTGCTGAAACCACTGACCTGAGTGGACAGCTGACTCAAATGCTTGGCTTTCGAAATGCAGCTGAAGCATCGTTAGAGAAGCGAGATGCCAAAGTGGCAGAATTGACGGGGACTGTAACTGTTCTGGAAGAACAAGTAGCTTCACTCGAAAAAGCCAATGAGGAAGCAAATCAATCTGCCATGCTTTTACAAAAACGTATTGACGAACTAGATGGCGAACTTAAAAGTGTACAGGAAGACATTGACGAACGTGATTCGCAACTAGCTGCGAGTACAGAGACACTTGAGTCAACAAACAGTAAGCTTGAGGTCGCTCTGGGTGATTTCGATAGCCTTGAGAAAGAGCGAAATGCACTGGTTGGCACGCAAGAGGAGTTGACGCAAAAAATAGAAGCTCTGAATGTCGAGAAAAACGCTGCAATGGATGAGATAGAAAGCCGAGACGCGAAAATCTCTGAATTGACAAGCGATTTGCAGACAGCGATGTCTGATGTCGAAGCGAACGAGACCAGAATTGCAGAACTTGAATCATCTCTGGAGATGGAACGAACAACGGTTTCTGAACTCGAAAATTCCAACGGTTCGCTAGAGCAGGAAAAAACAACGCTGCAGGCTGACTACGGAACGGCGAATGGTAAAATCGATGCACTTGATGAACAGCTCTTACAACAGGGTCGTAGGTTGCTGCGAGAGCGGCAGACAGTTGTAACGCTTAGTGATGCTGCTGCCAGGCGCGAAGCAGACGCTCAAGCGTTAACTGATGAAACTCGCAGCATACGTGAAACAATCGAACAGCAACTTATACAAGCGGGTATAAAAGACGCCAGGGTGCAGTCCATCGACGACGACCGAGCTGTGGCAATTACACTGGGCTCAGGTAATTTATTCCAAACTGGTGAGGCTTCGTTGACTCGTGGTGGTGGGATTGTACTGGCTAAAATAGGCAACATTCTTACTAACTACTCCGATTGGCGTATAGATGTTGAAGGCCACACTGACTCATTTGCGATCGGTAAGTCACTGCGTAAGCAGTACCCAACGAACTGGGAATTGTCATCGGCACGAGCATCGTCGGCAGTCAGGCACTTGAAAAACGTAGGTGGTGTTGATGCTGAATCTTTATCAGTACACGGATTCGCAGAAACACGGCCAATTGCTGACAATAGCAATGCCAGAGGACGTGAACAGAACCGCCGCGTAGACATCATTCTTAGGAGATAGGTAAGGTGAGTCAGGGTAAGGGAATTGGACAGCGGCGACGCCGCTGTCTAATTTTTAGTGATGTTGGAGATCAGTAAATTAGAAAAGACACTCTGAATAGTTATCCCTTAACTGGTGAGTGTTAAGACAGTTGATCTGCGCTCGGAAAGCGAAATAGAACGGGTCGCTACGATTCAGGTTTCTCTATATCGTTCGTAATCGTCAGCGTGTCGAAGGCGTCCGACCAGTTGGGAGCCAGTATCAATGATTGCCTGCATGCGTTCTTCCAGGCGTACCATCTCCGCCATTGGGTGCCTCAGTGCATCTGCTTCATCTCCAAGATCGGCAAGTGACAGATAGACTTGTTCGGAATTCTTAATCTGTTCTTCTGCATTGGCCACCACCGAACGTAAATTTTCGAGCAGTGGTTCAGCACCCGGTGTGGCCCTGGCCTTTGCAAGCTCTGCATCCAGTTCGATAACGGAACGTTTGACGGCATCAAACCATGCGTCGGAGAGTTTTGGTTCTCGCTTGGCGGTGAGCATTGCGTTGCGCTCGATGGTGCGGGTATTTTGTACCACGCTGTCGATCCTGGATCGTAGATCGAACTGGATTTGGATGATGTCGTCGTTGACGTTGACTACTTTGCGCAACACTGTGTCGAGCTCTTCAACCAGGCGACTAATGCGATCAAGAAATACGTTCAGATCGCGCGCGAGTACCCCAAACTCATCAGCCGTACGAACATCTGCACGTTGATTGAGATTTGTGTAGGCTTTGGAAAGCGTGCTCACCACAGATCGCAAACGAAGCAGCGGTTCCATGCGCGATCTGAGAATCAGAAACAATAAAACAGAATGCAGGACAATCTTGCCAAGGGCCAGACCGAGCGTTAGCTTGACATCCTCCCACCACATTGCAAAATCGCGACCGACGTAGTTGCGAACTATCACCTGCCCCAGTACGTCACCCGGTTGTGCGCCGATGTGGCAAGAGGTGCATACCTCGCGTGCTGGAATTTCCACGGTTGCGGTCTTGTGTTCTTCATCCGCCATACCATCAATGGGTATGCCCTGTGGTGTGAACTGGAAGGTTTCCTCGATAGACTCCACGGTCAACATGGAAGGGACAATGGCAATTTCGTATCCCAGATCCGTCCATGCCTTTTCAAGGATCGGGTAGACCGCTCTGGCGGCAACCGGGCCCCCGGAGTTAGTCATGATCGATACAACGTTTTCCGAGATTTCCTCGGCAACGCTCAAGGCCTGACTTTCGCCATTGGTCTGATAGTCCCAATAAACCTTGCCAGCCTTCAAGACAAATTCAATGACCGTAACCAGGACTAATACCAGGAAGAAGTCCTTGATCATATGGATCAGGAAGGACTTGTCGAACCTTCCTATGGAAGGATTGAATTGTTCAAGCATGGGTGAGCTTTTAGTTGCCGGGGCACAATTATCTGGTTTAGTTCGGATCAGTATTAGTTGAGTAATCCGAATAATACACCGTGTTTGCTACTACGGTCGTTTTTGGTGGTTATTCCGGATCACTATCAGTGTAGTCGTTTAGAGCATATCACAATGCTGTACGGATTTACTGTCGGATCACCGCAGTGATACTCGTCGCAGTGATTGCTTACTCCTGGCCAGTTGCGGCAATACAGGTGATATTTTTAATTACACATGTCACCACATGGGCCGAGCATGCGTGCAGTGTGTGATAAGGAAGATACGCAAGCACTACTCGGACATGGCTTCGTAGTCATTCATCGAGTTTTTAAACTAGTTAACAATGCTAGTTCCTTAGTAACCGTTTAAGAATATGCATTATTATGCTGTTCCATGTTGAAATAGAGAGGAACAATTGATTCTGGCTTCTGTGAAATAAAGTTAGTCTCAAATTTCCAAATACGACCTTCGACTATACAAACGACATTCGGAAGAATTGTGAGCCAATGCTATTCATTGAATGCTGATGTTTCTACCTTCCGAACCAGGTATTGTTAATAAACACGACCTCAATGTTTCATATGAAAATTCTAAGATTATTTACTCTGTTGCTAACGGTGGCTGCATCTAACGTGTATGCACAAACTAATTACGGAGGCGAAATCGTAAGCTATAACACCTTCGGTGAAGGAATGATGGTTACCAGAGCCAAAATTGTTCCTCTCTCCGGTACAGTTACTAATATTTTCTTTTTTAACCGGGTGGACCAGCCCTGGAATAACAATGTTTGGTATGAGTACGATTGGGAAATCAGAGGGAAATCACCGTTTTCCGGATGGTCTCAAATCAGAGTGAGGCCAAATGCCGGAGACCGACTCAGAGATGCTCCTGTCGATGTGAAAACGACGACCAATCTTGGAAATGAATTGCTCCATTATATTTTGATAAGAAAAGACGATCGCTACGTTTACGACATACGTAGAGATTTTAATGCCAGCACTTACGATTACAATAAAGAGTCGGCACACAATGGCAACTCCGCTTCTTTACTAAGTGCCGGGCCCAGAGTTTATAACACGGGTGGGGCTTTGGGTCACATTCCCTCGTGGAAGCGATTAGATTTCAGTCTGGGGATCACGGCTTTTGACAATAGCTGGGCAGGCAAGTTACCGAACGGGGATTATAACCGCGAGGTTGAGGTGGACTTCACCAGGTTTTACACGTACTCGGGCAATGACTTAAACAGCAACCCTCAGTGGAGTGATGAATTTAATGGTTCTTCCGTCGACTATGGAAAGTGGTATGCAGCAAACTGGAAATTCAGCGTCACCCAATTCAGACAAGATAACGTAAGAGTTCAAAACGGACGCTTATATCTGAAAATTAACAGAGGCAATTCCGGCAGTAGTTCAGGTGGTGGCTCGGGTAGTGACTCTGGCAGTTCCGTAGAAAACCTGGCTTTGAAGGGTGCAGCATCGCAATCGACAACCAGCCACAGCGGCGTCGCTTCCAGGGCTATTGATGGTAATACCAACGGTGTATGGAGCAATGGTTCAGTAACTCACACTGCGTCAAGCAACAATGCCTGGTGGCAAGTCCGGCTTGCAGAATCCAGCGACATAAACCAGATTGTTATTCACAATAGAACAGATAGATGTTGTCATACCAGATTATCTAACTACACCGTATCGGTGTTGAACAATAATGGTAATACTGTCTGGTCTCAAAGCTACTCTGGCTCGCCGTCACCCACTAATACTATCAACATTAATGAAACGGGTAGAACGGTGCGAGTGAGTTTGAATGGCACGCTATCACTTGCTGAAGTTCAAGTGATGGGAAGTAACTGACTGGTTGCAATTCGAACTGCAAAGGTTTCTACAGTAATACTGCAATTATTTAAAAACTGGCGCAGATTGAATTTAACCTGGCAGGCATCCCTCGGTGTTGACCACCGAGGGATCGCAAGCACATCTCTAGAATGTAGCGTCGCCAAAGTTAATGAAAAAGAGTTCACACCATACGCTGATGCCATTGAAGTCATCCAGTGTGATGTCATCTGGCAGCGTTACGGTGATTGTTTCATTATTGTAGACTCGGCCATTCAGCTTTGGACCAATCTGACGTCCGCCCTGACTGGGACTGTAACCGCCATCGGTGCCTGTGTAGAAATATACCGCCGGTCCGCCACCATCGTAAGTAAAGTTGGTTACCTGTATGGTGCGATCATCCAGCAGAGTCAGCGTGCCGCCAATGTTGTGAGTAAAGTTTGTGAAGGTAGCGGTTGTGCCTACCAACGGATTGGTTGCCGAGTTGGATGATGTATCGGCAGGTGCCGGGGTGCTTGTATTCGTCGCTTGTGGGCGCTCTTCTATGCCTTCCAGAAACAGCGTTTCCTGAAAGTGATCAAGTGCTGTTTCGCCGTCGATCAATGCGGTGGTGCTAGAGCCACTATTGGCCACGAGGTTAATCACCTGACTGTCAAAGGACGCCGAGTTGAAGTCTACAGATAGTCCGGTAGCACTGGCACCTGCATCGGAAGAAATTGTAATTCCGTTATTGGGATTACCATCGGTATCAAGCGACTGTAGTAATCGCGTCATGTTTACTACGCCTGTATTTCCTATTTCTGTTGTGGAAAACACATTCAGTGGTGTGACTGTAGCGCTGGCCTGCGTTGCAGGAAAATTAATATCGCCGATTGAGAATGTCACCTGCTCACCGGCCAGATAGCTAAAAGAGCCATTTGCATCCGTGACCCCGCTTTGTGATGCCGTAGCATATTGCAAACCCGAAACTGGTGAATCTACAAATCGACCGGTCAACACAGACGCGGTACCTTCTGCGGAACCGCTGTCTGTTCCGGCGCTGGTTTCAATGTCGATGGGTGCAGTGCCAGGAACAGTGGTGTCGACTGTTGAGTCGGTTGAACCACCCGAACCACCACATGCTGTTATTGCGAGTGCGCAAACACAGGGGAGTAACTTTGGTAAATGCTTCATTTATTATTAACCTTTAAATTTTAACTGGTAAT
>CAYPDN010000153.1:0-8812 GCA_964409445.1 uncultured Granulosicoccaceae bacterium | reverse complement strand
ACCCGGCACGCTTCATTATCGGTAGAGTTTTACTACTTCGAACACCACTGCGGCAATGGACAAGCCATGTTGCATTTTTGTCCAGCTTGCTGAGCTCATCTTTGAATTTCCTGGAATAGTAGTTAAGGTTGATCGCATCTTTAAGATGACCCCGGTTAAACTCGAAACCGGTTCTCACATCAAGAATTTTAATTTCCGAGTTCTCCTGTAAAAGTTCCATCGCTTGTGCCGCATCGACATCCTGCACTTTGAACTCAGCGTTCGCGGTAGTGACTAAGAACATCGAAAACGCCATCGCGAAAGCTAGCATCACAGGCTTAAAGAATGTCAGGTTAAGCTGAGTGTTAAGTGCAGCGAGAGATACAGTAGTGTTGGTATTCATGCGTTTAGTCACTTCGATGATGTGTGGGATTAAATTATGAGCTATTTATTATAGGCGTCATACCAGCAAAGAAGTTCCGTGATATCAGTATTTCCTTCCATATTTTTAACCATCCGAAGCTACCCTGTGAATTGGATCATCAGAAACGCTGTCTTATGTGACTAAGTCACACAAGAGACACGCGCAACAATGCCTCAATCACTGGCCCCAGAGGTACACGACGGTTTGCCAATCAAGCCGGTAGGCCGATCTCTATCAAGACGCTACGGTGGCGTAACCGATGGATAAAAACACCGGTTTGTTCTGCTGTTTTGCTTTCTCAAATGCCTCCCTGCCCCATGGGTGCCAGTTGACCGGGTTGTGGGCGTGCTGCAGCAGATAGCGGGAATCTTCTTTAATGAGCCGATTGATGTACTGAGGTGACCCATCAGAGGCAAAGTGCACTGTTCGTGATTGGTAGGCGGCACCACGATTTTTATAAGCTATAAAAAGCTCATCTTTTAATTCATCGCTAATGTCTGTAAACGGGCTTTCGGCGATGGCACGGGTTGAAGTGTTCGCAGGTTCTTCCTGCGCAGTAGCATTATCCTGAGAAGCACCGGGGCCTGACATCAATAGGTGTGCGGAACACACCGCGGTCACCACGGCAGTTTTAAGAAATGACCGACACATCATGAGTTTCATCAAGCCTCGTCCGCTACTGTCGCAAAGGCGAAGACTACACCGTGTGGCAGGCAAGCAGCAGAGCGCTGCTTGCCCGAGGAACCGTTCTACTGCTGACGGTTTAGATTCACAAGCTGCTGAAATAGGCTGCGAGATCCATCATATCCTGTTCACTAAGCCCGGCCGCCATAGGTGCCATGATCGCTGATTGGCCTCCTTTGCGCTCTCCGGATTTGAAGGCTTTTAACTGCGCCACAATGTAGTCTGGTTTTTGCCCCGCCAGGTTTGGAAAGGTTGGGCCGGTACCAATACCATCAGCTCCATGACAGGCAGCACATACGCCGGCTTTGCTTTGACCCGCGCTTGCATTGCCTGCGGCGTTAACGGTGGTGCTGGCAAGAACTGCGAATGCTGCGACGATTATGTATTTCATTTGTAAAGATCCTAATAGTGATTGGGTAGCATACTAAATGTAAAAAGAACTGAGCCTGAATTGGCGTGGCGAATGGACTGCACATTGTTAGCGCTATGCGACGTTTGTCTCATCCCCGTCAACATAATATCAATTGCCTCAACTCACCCATTCGACAGACGTTCAAGCTCATTTCTGTCTTCAAGACTTACCGTGCCGCGTGACTGCTTAATCCAGTCACGACGTTGAAACTCAGAAAGTTGGCGTGAGATAACTTCACGGGCGGTACCAAGCTCTGCTGCCAGCTGTTGATGAGTAATATGAATGACTGATTCCCCAGCGGAGAGTTCGACGAGTTTCTCCGCCAGCCGAATATCAACGCGCTGAAAGGCAACATCCTCAATGGTATGAAAGAGATCGGCAATTCGCTTGCCATGTGCTGAGAAAACGAACTTTCTAAACTCAGCGGACTGGCCGACCAGGTCGTCAAAAAGAGTCATGGGAATGGCAACCGCCTCCACATCTGTTTCGGCGATTCCCTGAGCGGTATAGTTCTCAAAAGCCAGCAGACAGGCGGTAGTAAGCACGCAACTTTCACCAGCACGCACTCGATAGAGTACTATTTCACGGCCACTATCTGATAGCTGCTGGACTCGAACAGTACCTGCAATCACGAGCAATAGACTGTCTGGTGTATTACCCATTCCAAAGATGACCGTATTTTTTTCTACGGTCACCACCGAGCATTGCTCTTTCAAAAGCTGTTGCTCTGTTTCGCCCAGGCTAGCTAAGTCCTGAAAATTATCAATCCAACTCATGGTTTTAGTTTACCTGTTTTCTCTGGTTGGTGATGAAACTGGAAACTCTTTCAAGAGTTAAAAGGTTTTATCCGGACTGCTATCATGAATCATCGACAATGAATCATGTTGTTATGTAACTTTTGTGCAGGCAGCTACGACGTTGCATTGCTAGGTATTCCGTCTCAAAGCTTGCAGTAGTCCTGCAACCGCGCCTTTTGCGTTTGAAAGCAAACCTAACAGAGCATTGTTGTTTGGTTGATTTAGCGACCACAGTTTCTTTGATCGAAAGCCGGTGCGGCAGTAAGCAAAGGTCGGATGTGGCAACTCAAGCAGAGCAGCGCTAAAATCTTCTACGTCCTGACTAGTGATTTTTCCGGGCACCACCGGCAGGTATTTCGCTTCCATATTTATTGCTTTAGCCGCTGTGCTAATTTGTGCAAAAGTTGGCTGATCAGATGACTCTCCGTCCGGACGATTGCAAATGATGGAACGAAATCCTGAATCCGAAAGGATCTGCAAATCATCAGGATTAATTTGCTCACCGACTGAGAGTTCGCTAGTAAGTTCTTTTCTGTCCATTATTATCTCGTTCGCCTACTGCAATGAACACACTGTACCGGATCTATTGCAAAGGATATTGTTTTGGACAACAGATTGGCAGCAATTCCACCAATCCGTTTTTTACACGTCGTCAAACGAACGACCACGACTGCGGTTAACCCGATTGCCGTTAGCTTAAAGCAGCTTTGAACATATCTTCTATAACAGCAGGACTTGTTTGCGCAATGACCCGCGCTATTTCTTCGCCACCCTTAAACATCACAAGTGTTGATCGCCTGCGCACTTCCAAATCTTTAGTAAGTCCTGACTTTCTATGTGTGTCCCAGTCTGCACGGAGAATGGTGATTTCTGAATACTCTGGCTTAGCTATTAACGCACTCACGGTGCGTTCTTGACTACTGCAGGTACTTCACCAGTTAGAGAGAAAGCCCACCATAAAGGGCTTACCGTTCTCAAGCATTTCTGCATAGAGTTCCGGGCTGAATTCTACAAGGCCATCACTGGCTGCTGCAGGTTTCAGCGCGGCAAATGTCGCGAGTCCCGCGGCATATGTGAGCACTTCCCGTCTTTTCATTTTCGCTGTCTCCCAATTTAAGGTTACTGATATTTTAAATGCGTGGCGATTTCGGCGAAATGCCAAATGCACAATTCTTCCAGCTAGCAAGGTGCCTATTAAATATGCTGCCTTAAGTGACATTGTCACTTAAGGCAATCAAGTTCGGTTAGTAAAGCCCGTTAGCTACTGCGGTACGAGCTAATCCCAAAAATTTTGAACAGCGGGCAAAAGTTGATCAAGCCAGTGACAAAAAGAATCACACCGACGGCTGCGACGACCATGCCAATAGTCGTGCTAATACCACCCAAGGCCAAAAATGAGAGTGCCAAAAGTGCTATGCCCGCGACGTAGCGAATTGTCTTGTCCACTGATCCTACGTTTCTGCCCATGTTCCTAGTTCCTGTTCGAATAAAATTGACGGATGATTCCTCAGTATTACACAGGCTAATCGTTTTCCTCGGTGACAATGTCACTGAGTGGTTCAATGTAATAGTCGGGATAAATAGCAATAACCGCTTTTTCGGGAGGGGTATCACACCGATGGACGGACGGGATGGACTCCAGCGACGAAGCATCTCAGCGGCGATCAATAATTTAGTGCCTACCCTGCCCGGCAATAGAGCACCCTCCCGCAGGCGGGAGGGCTTACGTCTTATTGCACGGACTTAGTTACGGGTGATGGTTACTTCGAGAAATCGGCTACCAGCGTCAAAATCAAAAGCAGGGTTTTCCGATCCTGACTGACCCGGGTGCATGGTTATAGAGCCGTTTTCATCGTCAGTGATATTGTCACTGCCATCCGGGCTACATGGTGGCACCCAGTAGTTCAACGACAGCACATTGGTTTCTGATCCTGCATCAAATATAGGTGTAACAAATGTTTCTGATACATCTGCAGACAAGGTGTGTGCGTTGGCGGCACTGAAACCATCGTTAGTACATACGACCATGCTGACAATGGTCATTCTCTGATCATCAGATTGTAAATCCAGGTCAACCGTTGCAGTCATACCTGGTAACAGGGGACCCGGGTTCGCAGGGTCCGCAAAGCCAACCGCATGTTCACTTACGCGGCCCTGATCGGTAAGGTATCCGATTAAATCCAGCATAGGTCCGTTGTTGCCGTTTTCGGCGATGGCGACAATCTGACTGCTGGCAGGTTGACCCACTTCGAAAATGCGTGCCCCGTTATCAGCGTCTGGTGCATTGTGCAAAATAACAATAGGCGGTGTCATTGGCTGGCTGGCCGAGGTGTTAGTCAGGGTCACCGTCAAGCCACCAGTGGCGGAGGTAGCGGCATCAACCAGCTGACCGCGTATTTCACCCGGTGCATTAGCTTCGGTATGGACATTAATGTAAAGATTGCCTGCTTCAAATAGTGCAATTGCGTCTGCGTCAAGTGCCGCGCCTTCCATCACGGTCCAGACCGATCCGTCCGCGTTGCTTTCCATTCCGACAACGATAGGACCAGCCTCTCCCGGACCGCCTGCATGTACATGAGCGGCAGTAGCTGGGCCGGTTAAGCCTGAAACGCTAACTGAACCTGAAATCGCACCCGTATCGGTATTAACAGTTATCGTAGCCTCACCGGAAGCACCATCAACGTTAGCAGGTGGCACAGTAATTTCGCTGTTGAGTGAAAACGAGACGGTCTCTACATTGCCCGCATCTACCATCATCGGCGTATCGTCATCATCGGCGATACCAATAACCAGATTGCCGTCATCATTGGTTGAAAGTGTCAGGTTAACCTCTTCGCCATTGGCAAGTTCAGCCTCGATACCGTCGAGTGTATCTGCTACGCAAGCGGTCAGTGACAGAATCACAGCCGCACTGGCTGCAGTGCGGAATGCTTTTTTACCGAAAGTTGGTTTAATTGTACGTGTCATACTTGATGTTCTCGTTTGTGAAAGTGGTTAACCCACTATTGGTTTCGATAGATCAATCTTGGTTTGCAATGTCAACACTCATCACTTACCTGAAGATAATTAATCAATACAGTTTTGTTGATGTTGAACACTAACGATTGATGCCTGTCTCGACAGTGATAAAGTCACCTAGCGTCGAACCTAAAGTGTGTTCAACAACTCACCCGTAACAAAAATTAATAATTCTGTTGTTAGATGACCATCCTGGCGGTTCGAAAAAGCCAAACTGTTGAAAGCGAATCATGCCGTTGCGGTCAATGATCACCATCTCTGGTGTGCCTTTGGTTTGATAGCGTTTCTTTGTTTCCGGGAGATAGTCATCACGGTGACGGTCGACGCCGACAGGCATTGTGATGCCTTTTTCGACCAGATATTGTTTTAACCGGTGCACCGTCTGATAATCATGTCCCTCAAATACCGTGTGTATTTTTTACAGTAATAGATCGCCTGAGCTGATTTCATCGGAGAATCGATCCTGCCATTGTTGCATCAACGGACCGGTGAAAGTGTTGCAACCGGGGCACCACAGCTGGAAAAAATCGATAACGATGACACGGTCGCGATTACTCTCGACACTACCAGGGTCAGAGTTGAGCCATTCTGATATATCCCAACCCGGCGCAGAACGTGGCTCCACAATTCCCTGCAGCGCTGCTATTTCTTCATCTGCACCCCACCCTGCAGGTGCGAACAACATCAAGATCATTGCCGCGGCAAACGTTCTTTTGAACCACCGCTGACGGGGCATGTCTTTAAGTTCTGTCTTTAGGTAGATATCGGCCACAGAATCCTCGCCTACTAATCAATTGATGTTAGCGGTCCCGGCAGCACGACTTCACAATCCAGCACTGATTAAAATCACGGTGCTGCAACGGTTTCATTGCCTTCTTTAATCCAGTGGCCAATGCCTTTTTGATGGTTGTACACTGTTTCAAAGTTCTTGCCTAACCAGTCACTCACATTAAACGACCGTGCACCTGACTGGCAGATGAGAACGAACGGTTCCTCAGGATTAATCAGTTCCGATAGTTCACCGAGCCACTTCTTCGGATCGTAGTTACCTTTCGCATCAAAAAAAGTCAGCAAATGGCTGCCATCGATGACACCCGTTGTTTTCCATTCATCAAGGCGCCTTACATCAACCACCGGAACACCCTCATCAATAAGACCTTTAAGCGTTGCGTTATCGATATCTATCCGATCTGCAAAGGCCGGCGTAAACCAAAGGGGTGCTATAAGAGCCAGTAGTATGTATAGGTTTTTCAATCTACTTATCTGCATTGTGGAGATGACTGCGTTTAAACAATGCTCAAGACAGATAGTTTCGCTGTCTTTAAATTGCAATCACAGTCTCATCGAACTCGGTAAAATACGGCTATTCCGGAGGATGTCCACGGGGCTCTGACAGCGAACCCCGTGTCCATTCGATCACGGTAGAGTACTAAATACCCTGCCAGTTACTGAGCTACCGGTGTGAAATCAAAGTCTCCATCCTGACGCAGGTAGAAAATACAAGTGGTGTCAGACGCGCAGTTCATTTCGTGCGCGGTCATTGCCGGCACGGAAAAGTATCCGCCTGGCTGTATCGTGGTCGGATTGGTTTGATTAAACGGTACCGGAACCTCTACATCACCCAACAATACAAAGCCACGCGCTTCAAGTGTATGGAAATGTGGTGGTATACCCATTCCGCCTTGTACACGTACCAGTGTGCCGTGTTGAGTGCCGTCCTGAACACTGAAGTCTCCAACCACGGGTCGGAAATCTACCCCGGGGATACCAACATCTACAAAGCCTTCAGTATCGCTGAATGCCACTTCAGTGGCGTCTGCGTTGCGAGTAGCGGTACCCATGTCAACCGCCATGTTGCCGGTTGGTGTTACATCGAACGGACCATCCTGGTGAATCAGAAATACACAAGGTTCCACCATCGTCGCAGGCCGCAAACACCCCATTAAATGCTCTGTTGCCGGAGGTGCGAAACCGCCACTGCCGGTGACCATTACAAGCGGGTCCATTTCATCAATCGGTACCGGAATCTCCATCGGACCATCAATGACAACCGAATAAGTTCCTTCGGTATGAAAGTGCGGAGGAATAGCTCCACCTGCTGCAACCTGGACGAAAGTTTCGTGGGAACCGTCCATCGGATCGCTAAAAGCTTGTGCAAGTGCCACTCCCGGAAATGGTGTGTCCTGAAACTCAACCATATCAGGTGTAACAAACACAGCAGCGGGATCAGCAGCCACCATTGTGCCTGTATCCACCATACCGCCTGTTTCCATGTCTGTATCAGTGTTCGTCATCGCCGAGGAATCATCGTCACTGCTGCTACACCCGGCGAGAGCGATTATGCAGCTTAATGCAATTAAGTGTTTCATTAAGGTCATTTCCTGAATAGTGGATAAATTTTTAGCACCGATTTAATTAAACGGCGCAAGAGGAATCACGATGCAACGAAAAAATTAATCTTCAATCACGTCAATAGTTGGGGGCTATTTTCAGGTGTAGTGTAATGACTGCGCGTTGAGCTATCAGTGATAAAGTCACACAGAATCAGTTTTGTGACTTTTAAATCGTTGTAACAATCGGTCAAGTTCTGACGATTCAACGTGTTTATTTAAATTCATGATTATCCGTTATGCGGACAATAAAACAGAGGAGACAAAAGCGAATGAACTTTAGAAGTCTAGAGGGAAATGGTTTTTTCTGAGATGCAAGTGACCCGTTGAGCTAAAAGCACAAGCGCTCTAAAGCGAAGTGCTTAGTTACTGTGCTACTAAATTAAACATTACATGAACCAGCAGTTAAAGTAGGTCTGTTAGAGTCAGTAAATGTTGTGATGCCTGCTATCCGCGCGACTAGCCACCGGCGACTTCCGGCCAGACTGCAAGCACGTCACCCTCTGTCAGGCCACCCACCTCATCCCTGCTGCTGCAATTGATATCTATTCCGTTAACTAGCACAAGGTGTGCTTCTTCTTCAGTCACCGTAAATAGTTTGAGCACCTGATGTATGGTGATATTTTCGTCAACATCAATATCAATCGCGTGGCTCACCGCTTCAGGTGGCAGTTTGTGTTGCAAGGTCGCGAATAATTTAAACGTTATTTTCATTCTAATGTTCCAATAAAGTGATAAAGCGAAAGACCGTTAGTGAGTTGGCGATTATCACAGCTTGGATCAACTCGGACGGGGTGCCAGTAGTGCTGGTTCGCTATTCAGAATTTCACGGATAAATCCTGTAACCATATCGGCATTATGCTAAGTAGCCAGGCGTCAATGGCGTGATTCCATTGCAGCAACAACCCTATGCCAACCAGGATCATCACAACCCCCATGATTGGTTTGGCCCATGGCTTCTATCGCATCAGGCGATCTTTCCGTTTTGTCAGTAACTCTTTGGTGCCTTACGACTAAGATAAAAGAATTACTGACACACCCAGCCCAAAGCTCAACATGATAAGTGTTTCCTGCCCCCGCCCGTTGCCACTGGCATCAAGCCCGATAG
>CAYPDN010000152.1:0-8819 GCA_964409445.1 uncultured Granulosicoccaceae bacterium | reverse complement strand
TCACGGCCTTTGATTTAAAGACATGGTAGTTACCGGTTCGAACGTTGAAGCCAACAGCGCCTGCGACGCGGTTTTCTTTGGCATCGTCCATTAGTAAGTGAGTCACACAAATACGGTTGAAGACTTTGTCTGCAGATTTCTTCGCAGCATCGGCAACAATAGGTTTGTAAGATTCACCGTGAATCATGATCTGCCACCGACCTTCACGCTGGTAGTTGCCGGTTTTAGGGTCGCGCATTAATGGCAGGCCCCACTCTTCAAACTGGTGCACAGTTGAGTCGACGTGGCGCGCCATGTCGAACAACAAATCTTCTCGCACCATGCCCATCAGATCGATACGGGCATAGCGAACGTGATCTTCTGGATTGTTCTCACCAAAGCGGGTACCCATGTAGCAGTTGATTGCATACAAACCCTGGGCGACCGCGCCGGAGCGGTCTATGTTGGCTTTTTCTGCGATGACAATCTTTTTGTCCTGTCCCCAGTAGCGTGCTTCAAAAGCGGCACCGGTACCACCCAGGCCCGCACCACAGACCAGAATGTCGATATCTTCTTCTACGACGGTATCGTATTTCATTAGTAGTCGACTCCCTGCTTCATCACCAGGCCATTAGATTTAAGCGTGTGCAATCCGCCTTCATCAAAGCGAATGTATTTGGGTTCGTTGAACAGCAGCTCGCTTTCTACCTGTTCCTTAGTCGGTGCTTCAACTTCTCGCAGATCTGGTGTAGCGCTGCCCCACGGCTTGGTGGTGATAGGTGCAAGCAGATCCATGTCTTTTTTGCCATTGCGGAATTTAATGCGCCAGGCGATCACGCCTTTCTCTTCATCACGCTTAACACGTACCGAGTGACCGAGTGGTGCGAAGTCTGCGTAGCCACGTACATCAATGGCCTGGTGTGGGCAGGCTTTAACACAGGAGTAGCACTCCCAGCACATGTTTGGCTCAATGTTGTAAGCACGGCGGGTGACCGTGTCGATGTGCATGATGTCGGACGGGCAGATATCGACACAGTGGCCGCAACCGTCACAACGGGTCATGTATACAAAAGTAGGCATTGCAAAATCTCCAGAGGTTTAGCCCGGATTATTCATGAAGTATCGAGTGAGAAATCGTCATCTTCATGAAAAATCCGGGCTTAAGTCAGACGTCTAAATTTAATAGTGGCAAGGGGGTTCGCGTTTGATGCCAAGACCCATGTTGGGCGGGTTGGCTCCCATGTATTCAGGGATGTCGGGAAATTTCGCCTGTACTTCAGGATCCGACAAATCATAGTCATCTGGCAGGTTCTCATTTGAACCGTCCGCCTGTGCGACTTTCTTTTGAAAGGCTGCTGCAGGCTTGAAGAACATGTGTGCAAATTTAGACCAGTACACTGAACCAAACAGTACCGTTGCACTAAGGATAAACAGTGCGAACAGTAACCATGCAAACGCACCGGCGCCGACGGCCGAAAAGAAAGACCATAAAAGGCCAAACGTAGCAGTGAACAGTAAGCCGAGTATGAACAGATCGCCACGGCCATTGAATTGATTCCACTTAACACCTTCTGCTGCAACATCGACGCGGATAGCAAACCAGAACCAGTAACCTCCAACACATAAACTAAGTGCGCCGAGATGCCATAACAGTGGCCACAAAACCGGAGCTTTGGTACCACCGGTGTACCGGAAAACAAGGACGGCGGTCGCAACTGCAAAGAGGATAAAGCCGTACATTGTCATCAGGTGCGACAGCCGTCGTTTCGAATTACAAAATTCTGAAGAGGTCAGTACTTCGCCTGCGACAGTTTTAACTGCCAGACCTGCCTTCTTTGCACCGCCAACTTTCCGTCTGGCATTGTCCTGAGCCTTCTTTGAGTTTTCAAAGAAGTACCTGGCGCTTTGCTTGTGGCGCAGGTCGAGCAGCGTGCCACCGATGACCAGCAGCACCATCAGGATGACATAGCATTTCATCAGTGTCGGTGAAATAGCCGTTGCGATGTCAGCGAACGGGTTGTTGATAAACATTATGCAAATATCTCCGGCATTGTTGACAACTATTTGGACGATTCCGGGAGGTCGACAGTTTCTGAGAACCGAACGGTTTTTTAACCGTCAGCCAGATACGCATCGCAAATACAAAGCGATAATCCGCCTGGACCCTCGACCTTACAGTAAAGCGTTGAATGTGAACGAAATGTGTTTGATTTCAATGGGTGTATCAGGTCTGGCCATAACTCCCATTCTCCGGTCGAAGTTTATACCTAACCCCTTATATAGGATACTTCCAAGAGGGCAATATGGGGTGATCCAGCATGGGTTTGGCAGGTCCGACAGACCTTGCATGGCAACGAAAACGTCAGACAGGGCAGCGGCGTATTCTTGATGTTTGTGTCGTTCGAAAGCGGTCACGCAATCGCATCCCGTGTAGCAAAATAGTAGCAGCGGTTTTGGTTTCTGCGTCAGTTTAATTGAATTCGCTGGCCCCACGGCACACCTGCACTGCCTTTTACTAACCACAGAACGGGTAGCGATGGTGGCGTATCCGGGAAATGGCCTTTGCCGTCGGTAAAATAAATCAGTAAATCAGGTCGCAGGATGTTTGCTGTCAGCCAGTCAAATACCGGGTTGAAATCCGTGGTGCCACCTCCGCTCAATTGTGGCGGAAGATTCAAAGGATCCCATGGTTCAAATATCCATGGGCAATTTTCATCGAGCACAGCATCACAGGCAAGCAGAGTTATACGAGCGTTCATCGATCCTTTGATGGCGTTCAGCTCGGTTAGGAATACGTCAAGTTCCTCTTGTTTGACTGATCCACTGGTATCAATCGCGACTGCAACATCTATCTGGCGCGTGTGCAGGCTGGGCAGGATCGCATCGCCCTCGCGCCGTTGAGAAGGGCGAGTCAGGTTGTAGTCAATTCTGGCTGCGCTACTCATGAAACGTGAAAGCATTGCCCGCCACGGGATGGACGGTTGCAGCAGGCGTTGAAGCATACGTGCGATAGATTTGTTGAGCTTGCCAGCTTGTTCAGCCTGTTGTGCAGCACCCGCCAGTCGCTGCTGCCACTTGGTGTTCAGTCTGTCCCTTTCTGTGTTGCTTAACGGCGGTGGCCTGTTATTGCGTTGCACTTCAATCTCGGATGAATCACCAGGTGAAGCATCCTCAGGTGCGGAAGTTTGTTGATCGGTCGGAGTGTTATCGCTTGAGGTATTGTTATCATTGAGCTGCGGGTCATACAGGTGCTGGTCCATTGGTTCTTCGTTGTCGTCCGCTTCAATACACGGGTAGATTTCCTCTGCCGACATGCCTGCATAGCTTTCATCAAACAACGCTGCTGGTGGTGGCTCAAGGTTATCTGCAGCAAGTAGCTGATTGACTGCATGGTCGCAGGCAACATCCCATCGTTTTCGATCCCTGTGTTCGCGTCGTGCGAAGTGAGACAAGCCACAGTGCAATGCCTCGTGCGCCAAAACAAATTGCACCTGGCTCAAACTAAGCTCGCTCAGATACGTCTGGTTGTAATAGATTGCTCTGGCGTCAGTCGCTGTAGTTTGACACCACTGGCTGTTTTCAATGAGTGGCAGGCGTAATACCAGTGCGCCTAAAAATGGCTTATCAAGAATCAGACGTGTTCTTGCAGCTGTGAGCTTTTGTTCTACATCGTGTGAGGAGACGGTCTGATTTGAGTCAACGGGTCTTAGCCCGTTTTTAGTTATATCGGGTGTTTTATCTGCGCCACTCGAGGTCATTCTGAATCATACAACATGACATCGGCGACCTGATTGGCCCAGTCCTGAAACTGCGGTACCTCAAACAGTGGCTCACCTATTGCGCGATGGATGTCAGATACCAGCATCACACCCATCTCACGTTGTTCAAATTTAGAAGCGTAATCGAGTATGTTGCCAATCGTTGTGTTTTTTTCCGGTGTATTAACGCTTCTTACCGAGTGGCCGACAAGTGATGACGCCAGTGCGTATTGCAGATCGACAGACTCGGGTACCGGAACGTTCTCACCGTTCAGAATGGCCGAGATATCTGGCAGGTTTTGCAGATTGTCTATAAATGCGCTCAGTTCTATACCTGCAGCTTTACCGACACAGGCTTGCAGCGCACCGGCGAGTATATCTGGCTGGGTATTAAACTTTTTAAGTGCGTGGTGGGCAAACTCCCATGATCGCGGTGTCGGGAAGGCAACCGGATCCTGTGCCGGATCAAAGTCAAACAACAACTCCGGACGAAATCGCAAAAAAGCAATAACGCGCTCGTCAATGTTATTGTGATGTGCCCATAGCACCCAGTCATCGAGGTTGATGTCGAAACTGAAGTGCGTAAAGCGGTTGGCCAGTGGTGATGGCATCGCATAGGTGACACCTCGATCTCCCTGACGATTGCCCGCGGCAAAAATCACCCAGCCTTTCGGTACCTGGTAGTCACCCAGACTGCGATCGAGTATTAGCTGATAGGCAGCAGCAGACACTGCCGGCAGCGCCGAGGTAATTTCATCCAGAAATAAAATACCTGATGGTCCGTGACGTTCAGCATCAGGCAACATTCGCGGTGTTGCCCATTCAACCAGGTTGTCTGTTCTAAACGGAATACCGCGCAGGTCACTGGGTTCCATTTGTGATAAACGCAGATCGATGATCGGCACCGATTGGTTGCCAGCCACGTCCGCTACAATCTGCGATTTACCAACGCCGGGTGGTCCCCAGATCATGACGGGCGTGTGGTGACCGTCTGCCGCACTTGATAGCTCCTGATCAAGGATGGCTTGCAGATGACTTGGACGCATAAACTGGAAGGCCTTCGGTTTTTGCAGAATGTAGTGTTAATGGTTGTGTTAACGGTTACATATTTGACTGGTGAAAGCTACAGTGAACTGTACCTGCGATGATATCTATGGTTAGTGTCTATAGGTGTCGGGTCCAATGAGTAAATGTTATTTGAGCTGCACAAACCACGCGTTAGCTATTGCCGAGAAACGGATCTTTAATTAGCCTGATCTGATTCTTTACTTTTTCTTTGATCAGATTCTTTTTGGTCTGACTCTTTACTAAACGCCTGCGGTCCTGATACGGATCTGAAGTTACGGGTATTCAGGATTGGCTTGTTAGAGCTGACTCTCATTTCCCGCAATACGATAAGAATGCCAGAGGCAATTATAATCGCTGCGCCTGCAAGCACATTCGTTTGTGGAGTTTCTGCAAAAAACAACATGCCAAAAACAACGGCCCAAATCATTTGGCTGTATTGAAACGGTGCAATATATTGCGCTGGAGCAGTGCGATAAGCGTAGATCAACAGACTCTGGCCCATCACAGCAAGTAAACCGATGGAACACATGCCGAGTAATACGATGCCCGGCATGGGTTTGTAAACCTGGGTCATGGCCAGGCCACACACGGTGAGGTTAATAAGCAATGGATAAACGATCAGAGTTAGCGTGGACTCACTCGAGCCGATTTTTCTGGTAACTACGGCGGTAGATGCGCTGCAACAAGCGCACAGGATTCCCGCCACATGACCCGCACCGAGGGAACCAGGCTGCGTACCCAACACAACAATGACCCCGCTAAATCCAATGATCACTGCCAGCCAGCGAAAAAGCTTAACCTGTTCTCCGAGCACAGGAATAGCAAGTATCGTAATAATCAATGGAGCAGAAAAAATTAACGCATACACCTGTGTCAGTGGCAGCGTGCGAAAAGCATAAAACGCAAACAACATAGAGCCAAGAATCGACGCACAGCGGATAGCAACCAGCTGTGGGTTATTTGGCCGCAGCGAGAATTCTTTGTGGCTTACCGCCAAAAAGAGTGTGAATGGAACGAAACTGAACAACACTGAAAAAAAGCCAATCTGGAATACCGAGTAGTCCGGTATCGACTTTATAAGCGCATCGTGGCCCGAAAAGACTGCGAAGCCAAGAAGGGCAACCAGAGTGGACTTGCCGATAGTGGTGTTTGGGTTGCTAATAGTGTGCGCTCGATGATGAGTGGGGAAAGTGGCAGTGCGGGGCTTAAACGCAGGTTTTTAAGGGCAACTGCGATGAAAAGTGTGATGAGGTTACCAATTATTTGCTGGGATTGGCAGTTTCTGTAAAGTTATCGATACAGACTGTACTGGAATCGGAACAAGTTCGCAGAATTATGAGCCTTATCCGGGCACAATGCATCTCATCGACACACAACGAGTTACAGACCAATGGCACCAGTTATCGCATGTATTGCAATCTCAATGATCACACTGACTGTTATTGCACGCAGACCTGAATAAATTTCAAAGAACAAAATTTTCGAACAGCGCCCAAGGGCGCTGTTTTTCGTTGTGCGCTGGCAACAATTTCAGATGCTGCCAGTCGCTTGATTCTACCTGTGTCCTGGTGTCAGTCTTGCGCCCTTTCCGGTCTCCGGTATGCTGTCTGTTTCTTCGTTAGCAAACTTTAGCGCTTTTCACTCGTTAAAAAACACAGCCCCGTATTTTAATGAACACCTGCGAGGGGTGCGAAGTATTCTTTAAATAAATCGGCTGGAGAAAAATCATGATTAATATTTACCGTAGTCTGACTGTTTCTGTATTCGTCACGATATTATTTGCCTGTAGCAGTAGCAGCGATGATGACAGTGAAAATGGCACTGGTATTGACAGTGACGGAAGTGTATCTGCGTTTAACGTTTCCGGTGATTCTCGACTGGCAAGGGTGGAGCGTACTTCGGCCACTGGAGATGTGCTTGTCACTGGTTATAGCTACAACGATGATGGGCGAATTCAGGAAATTGCAGGTGTGAATAATGGAGAACTTATATTTACGTTAGTGTATTCATACGATGAAAACGGCAGGGCTTTAACTCGGCTGCAGGATCGATCTGCGGTAGAAGATCAGGATACTATCAGGGAGTATGTTTACGATGTCGATCTCCCGGTTGGTTATTTTCTATTCGATGTAGGCGAAGTCAGACCTAAAAACGCAGTGCAGTTTCGATATTCCGATAACCAGATTGTGGGCTTTGACTTCAAAGATCTCGACCCTCTTTTGGATAACCCAACACTTGCAGATGGCACGCTTGCCAACACCGGAACACTGACAATTTCGGATTCTGGCAACGTCACCAGCTTGATTGAGCAGGCCGCAGATGGTTCTAACATGCGCATTACCAGTTTTGTGACGAATGCTGTCGGTCAAAGAATTTCGGACGAGACCCTGGATTCAGACGGCAACACACTGTTTACCTCTGTGTGGGAATATGAAGCAGCGCCGTGCATAGAGTTTCCGCAGGGCACTTTGTCTCAATGGTTGTGCGTGCAGACTCTTTGATGAAACTTATTCGCCGCTAACCATAGTTTGCAAACCTGTAGGCGGCGCAGTATGAGCACTGTCTCCTGGTGCAGTTTGCCAACAAGCAATGTTGCTAACCGCCTGCTCTATTGGTAGCTGGACGCCGTCTTCTTTTGCTGTTTGCAGCATTAGGCTTGGCACTTGTTTTCTTTTTGCCCTGATATAGCGACTGACCCTGACTACTGGTATTCCCGTTGCCCGTAGATTTTTTCTTTTTGCGACGGTTCTTTTTGGGTTTATGTGTTGCAGGTTTAGCGGGAGACTTCGGTGTGCCTGATACTTCATCTATCGGTTCGAAACCAGTAATCTTCTCTCTCTCAACCGCTTTGCCGATCAGTCTTTCTATATCCCGTAGTAATTTAAACTCGTCAGCACTCACCAGTGATACGGCCTGGCCGCTCGATCCGGCACGTCCGGTTCTGCCTATTCTGTGTACATAGTCTTCGGGAACATTGGGCAAGTCGTAATTGACCACGTGAGGTAGTTCGTCAATGTCGATACCGCGCGCTGCTATATCAGTGGCTACCAATGCCTGTATTTGTCCGTCTTTGAACTGAGCAAGAGCTTTAGTTCGTGCTCCCTGGCTTTTATTGCCATGAATAGCCGCTGCATTAATATCTGCGGAAGCCAGTTGCTTGGTTAGTTTGTTAGCGCCATGCTTGGTGCGCACAAATACCAGGACCTGATCCCAGGCATTGGTTTTTATCAGATGCTTTAGCAGCGCAGCTTTTTTTGATTTATCCACCGGGTGGACTAACTGAGATACCGTTTTGGCAGTTGAGTTGTTAGGTGTTACCGAGACTTCTTTTGGCTCGTGAAGAAACTGCTTTGCAAGTTTTCGAATATCGCTGGAAAAGGTTGCCGAGAACATCAGTGTCTGGCGTTTTTTTGGCAGGACTTTCAGGATTCTTTTGATGTCGTGGATGAAACCCATGTCGAGCATTCGGTCTGCTTCGTCCAGCACCAGTACTTCGAGCTGATTAAAGCGAATAGCGTTTTGATTATGCAGGTCGAGTAGTCTGCCAGGTGTTGCTACCAGAATATCTGTGCCGCCACGGAGTCTTTGCATTTGCGGGTTAATTTTTACACCGCCAAATACCACATTCGACTTTAGTGGCAGGTACTTTCCATACAGTTCAGCATTGTCGTATATCTGGGCCGCCAACTCGCGGGTAGGTGTAAGGATCAAAACTCGCGCCTGATTCGATTTGGCACGTGTGCCTTTATTCAGTCGGTGCAATATTGGCAATACAAAGCCAGCAGTTTTACCGGTGCCGGTTTGAGCTGCCGCCATTAGATCGTGGCCATCCAACACCAGTGGAATGGCCTTTTCCTGAATTGGAGAGGGTGTATCGTAACCTTGTTCTTTTACTGCTTTTTTAATCTGGTCATGCAGACCAAGTGAGTCAAAGCTCATATATTTTTTACGTGTGCGGTACTGGGTCGGGGGAGGCGCGAAGCTTACCTGATTCAAAGCCAATAGCCTAATTAG
>CAYPDN010000151.1:3630-8846 GCA_964409445.1 uncultured Granulosicoccaceae bacterium | reverse complement strand
CAGAAATGCTTCTTGTTGTTTGTCCATCTGACTGCCTCACGGGGTTAAGAGGCTAGATTAACAATATCTGTACGGATGTACAGTTACCAAATTCCGGGCGAAAAGTGCAGGAGAGTGGGAGCGCGTTGAAGTTTTTCGAGCCGGTAATTGTTATGCAGGTGCATGTTACGCCGGTGCCATTGTTATGCTTGAGGCAGGGGCGGGAGAACCTTGTCCAGGAAATTCTTAAACCAGTCGGTTTGAATCCGGTTGTATTTATCATTGTCGGTCAATTGCTGTGAGGCTGGTCGTGCCCCGGGGGTGGCGTTAAACTCGTCTTTCCAGTCTGAGTTTTGCCATGCTACGAACATCTCGTGATGCAGTTCAGGATGAAACTGGAATGCAAATACATTGTGTTTATAAATAAAAGACTGGCACGTGAAGTTGTCGCCGGTTGCGAGCATAGTGCAATCTGGTGGTAGCGAGAACCCCTGAAAATGCGCCTGTGCCATGTAGTGAGTGCCGGTCAGCAAGGCATGCTTATTCGCAAGCTGGGTGTCATTGACCGCATGAACCGGTTCATAGCCAAACTCGCATATGCCGTCACGGTGTGTGGCAACTTTGCCACCAAGAGCATGGGCCAATAGTTGTGCTCCAAGGCAAATGCCAATCACTGGTAAATCTCTGTCGATGCATTTAAGAATCCAGTCAATCTCTGTTTGCAGATAGGGCAGCTCGCTTAGCTCAGTGACGTTTTGTGCTCCACCCATAACAATGGCGCCGCTGACGTCGGCCAGGTCTGGCGGGATGACGATTGCAGTTTCTTTGGCAGCTTCCTTAAAGGGATACCAGTGTTCTATTTGATAATTACCGTCTGCAAGGTGAGTCGATGCGGTGTCGTTGGTTTCGCCCTCATGGTGGCGGACGATAATTATCTTTGACATGTCGCTGGACAACTCATAAGTTTATACAATCAGGCGGCAGTGGTGGCGGATATTCCAGCTGGCCACAACTCTCTAAGTGCCTCCAGCTCAGCGTTGTAGGTTTCTATGGATTCCATTTTGACGTGGCCGTACCCCCGAACCTGATCGGGCAGTGCAGTAAGTTGTACCGCCAGAGCATGGTTTGCCGGTGTCAGTTCAGTGGAAATTAGTTCCAGCAGCGATATATATTCTTTGATCATCGCTCTTTCAGCACGGCGTTCTGTCGCGAACCCGAACACGTCTGCCGGTGTGCCGCGGAGGAATTTAAGCTTTGCGAGAGTTTTGAGCTTCTTTTGCATAGAAGGGCCGAACTCGCGTTTTATCAAGCGCCCGGTGATTTTATCTTTGCGGGAAATCACCGGTGGCGCCATGTGATAGCGCACCTCGTAGTCTCCTTCAAACTGGGCCTCTATTGCGGTCTGTAGTGAACCGTTGCTATGCAGTCTTGCCACTTCATACTCATCTTTATAAGCCATTAGTTTAAAAAGATACTTTGCGACATTCTCTGCGATGCCGGAAAGCCCAGGGGTTTTAGTTTTTTCCTGCTCAACAATTTTTGTTACCAGCCTGTTGTATTTTTGTGCGTAGCGTTGACTCTGGTAATCGATTAATCGCTTTGTACGGTCTTTGATGATGTCTTCGATGGTACTGTGTTTTTTCAAGCCAAACTTTTCAGGTGTATTAATGACAATTGCAGGTGTGGCAAGTGATTCAACTGCACGCTGATCAGTTGCGGCTCGACGTCCCCACAGGAAGGCTTTGGTATTCATCTCTACAGCCTGCCCGTTCAGCTCAATGGCTTGTTCGATTGCATTGAGTGGAATTGGAACAGCGCCGCTTTGCCAGGCAAACCCAAGCATGAACATATTTGCACCAATGGTATTGCCGAGTAATTCCTCTGCAATACTGGTGGCGTTGATAAACTGGCTGTGTTCGACACCTGCAGCTTCAGCAATAGCGTCTTGCAGTTCCTGACCTGGGAATGTGGTGCTGCGGTCTCTTGCGAAGTCGCCTGACATCATTGCATGAGTATTAATAATCGCTTTAGTTTTGCCCGGCGTGATTCTTTCAAGTGCAGTGTTGGCCGCTGCTGTCACCATGTCGCAACCCAGTAACAGACTGGCACGTCCTGCGGCGATATGTGTTGCGGTAATCTCTTCAGGGGTAGGGGCAATAATGATATGGCTTGTGACCGATCCGCCTTTTTGTGCGAGCCCCATCATATCGAGTATCGAACAACCGAGATTTGCGATATGTGCAGCCATGCCTATGATTGCCCCGACAGTCACCACACCTGTGCCGCCAACTCCGGTTAAAACGATGCCGAAGGAATCCGAAAGCATCGGTAGTGATGCATCAGGCAGTGGTGAATTCCATTCGTGACTGTTACCGGATGACTGGTGTTGTTTTAGCTGGCCGCCATGAATGCTGACAAAGCTCGGGCAAAAGCCGTTTACGCAGGAGTAGTCTTTATTGCAGGCGGACTGGTCAATGCGGCGTTTGCGACCGAGCGGTGTATCCTGTGGCACAATTGCCACGCAATTTGACGCGACACCACAGTCGCCGCAGCCTTCGCAAACCTCTTCATTGATAAACAATCTTTTTGGCGGGTCAGGAAATTCACCACGTTTTCTGCGCCGACGTTTCTCCGCAGCGCAAGTTTGATCATAGATAATAACGCTGGTACCAGTCAGTTCTCTGAACTCACGTTGCACCTGGTCGTAGTCATCGCGGTGATGAATTTCAATGCCTGGCGGCCATTGTGTCTCAGTGGGATACTTATCTGGTTCATCGGTCACAACCGCTACTTTTACAACACCTTCACTGTGCACTTGCTGCGCAATGGCAACTGGTGTTAACGGTCCGTCCATTGGCTGCCCGCCGGTCATCGCGACTGCGTCGTTAAAAAGAATTTTAAAAGTCACGGTGACGTTGCTGGCAACTGACGCACGTACTGCCAGTAGTCCGGAGTGGTAGTAGGTGCCGTCACCAATGTTTTGAAAAATATGTTTATTGGTACTGAACGGTGCTTCACCGATCCAGCTTGCACCTTCACCACCCATCTGGGTAAAGCCCGAAGTGTTGCGGTCCATCCACTGCACCATAAAATGACAACCGATGCCTGATTTAGCAACACTGCCATCGGGAATGCGTGTGCCTGTATTGTGCGGGCAGCCGGCACAGAAGTAGGGTGTTCGAGTCATCGCAGGAGCTACTCTTGCACGTGCTTTTTGCATCATGTCTTCAAGTTGCGTTACCCGTTCACTGATGGCGTTGCTGGCAGTTTTTTCGACAATGCGTTTGCCTAAAATAATGGCTATATCGGTGGCGTTGAGTCTTGCGGTGGATGGCAGCAGTATCTGGCCGTGTAAATCGCGCTTGCCTTCAATCTGTGGTGCGTTTGCCCGACCGTATAGAAGTGACTTTAATTGTTCTTCTATTAGTCCGCGCTTTTCTTCTACTACCACAACAGACTGCAGGCCACTGGCAAACTGTTCGGCACCGGTGGGTTCAATCGGCCAGCTCAAAGCTAGTTTATAGATTCGTATGCCAAGCTGTTTGGCGGTGTTGTCGTCGATGTTTAATTCTGTCAGCGCCTGTCGCACATCAAGATATGATTTTCCAGTGGTTGCAATGCCAAGCCATGCATCATTCGGGTTGACGGTTATTTGATCGAGTTTATTGGCGCGTACAAAAGCCTTTGCAGCGTTTAATTTGTAGTAGTGAACCCTGTGTTCCTGATCCAGAAACGTATCCTGTGCTCTGATGTTCAAGCCGCCTTCCGGCATTTCAAAGTCATCCGGCGTAATTATTTTGTAGCGCTCGTCACTGACTTCTACTGATGCGGTTGCTTCAACTGTGTCGTGTACACATTTGTAGCTGACAACAGCGCCTGAGTATCGGGACATGGCAAAGCCGTACAATCCGTAGTCGAGTATTTCCTGCACACTGGCGGGGTTTAATACCGGGATCATCGCGTCTACCATTGCGTATTCACTTTGATTTGCGGTGGTAGAAGATTCAGCAGCATGATCATCACCCAGCAGGGCCAGCATGCCGCCGTGTTCGGCGCTGCCAAAGTTGTTGGCGTGTCGCAAAGCGTCGCCGCTTCGATCAACACCCGGGCCTTTGCCATACCAAATGGAAAACACACCATCGTATGCGCCGCTTCCCTGCAGGTTGATTTGTTGTGTGCCACTTACTGCGGTGGCGGCAAGTTCCTCATTGACTCCTGGCTGGAATACGATGTCGTGTTGTTTTAAGAATTTTTCAGCGCGAAGCAGTTGTTGATCAAGTGCTCCGAGAGGTGAGCCGCGGTAGCCTGTGATGTAGCCGGCGGTGTTGAGCCCGGCCTTTTGATCGGCCAGTTTTTGTAGCATTGGCAGGCGTACCAGTGCTTGAATGCCGGTGACGAATATACGCCCGTTTAGCAAGGTGTATTTGTCATCAAGTGCGACTTGTCTCAACCCCATGCCTGCTCTCTTTGGTTGTGTCGTTTAGTGGTGTTATCTTGCAGGTTGATGGTACCACTATGTTTTGGTTTATTGCTTTGGTTTGTCGCTCCAGCTACACGAGCAGGCATTTCTATGGCGGGTTTATTCATACCGTCCCTGGTATTCACCGTTCGCCGATTATTCAGTCCTTCGGTGCCTGCAGCATTTGCCAACACTGATTCCGACTCAAGGGTCAACGGCTGAAGCTTGTGTTTGCGTGCTTGCATGGGCTTTGTGGGATAATGGTATTTTGGTTGCCGCGGTTTGCAACCACCTGTGTTTAAGGAAACTTCAGTGACAGTTGAGCTAAAGCGATCTGTGTTTGGTACTACCGCAGACGGGTCTGTGGTTGAGCTTTTTACTTTTACCCATACGGATGGGTTGGCAGAAAGATTGGTTTTATCTGTGATTAACTTTGGTTGCATTATTCAGTCGCTTTCTGTTCCGGACCGTGATGGTGCACTTGCTGATGTTGTACTGGGCTATGACACATTGGCGGAATATGAGGCGGACAAAAAGTATCTTGGCTGTGTGGTAGGGCGCTATGCCAATAGAATAGCTGGTGGCAAATTCACGCTGGAGGGGGTGGAATATCAGCTGGAAACCAACTCGCATGGCAATCATATTCATGGTGGTGGTGACGGATTCCATAAGCAGGTGTGGCATGCGTCGGTGGAGGAGCATGATGGGTTGCCACAGCTGGTTTTGCAGCACAGCAGCGCGCACATGCATGGTGGTTATCCGGGTAATATCGACTGCA
>CAYPDN010000151.1:0-3530 GCA_964409445.1 uncultured Granulosicoccaceae bacterium | reverse complement strand
TTGCAGCACAGCAGCGCGCACATGCATGGTGGTTATCCGGGTAATATCGACTGCAGGGTGACTTATACCGTCAATAGCCGTTCGGAAGTGGAAGTCGGTTATCACGCAACCACAGATCGGCCGACTGTCATTAATTTAACTAATCACTCTTACTTCAATCTGAGCGGTCAGCATTGTGCTACTGAGAACGGAGTTCTCGATCACCGCGCGTATCTAAACTGTGATTTCTTTCTGCCAACGGACGAGCGCGGTATACCGTTGTCAGCACCGGTGTCGGTTGACGCGACGCCAATGGACTTTCGTACTGAAACTTCTTTTGCCTCCAGAATTGATGATGACTTTACGCAGCTTAAAAATGGCAATGGCTACGATCACAACTGGGTAGTTAATCGCGGGAGTTGTAACGGGCCTGATGACGGACCTGGCAAATTGAATCTGGCCGCGCGTATTACAGATCCCGTGTCTGGCCGACTTCTTACAGTCGCGACTACGCAGCCAGGCATTCAGTGCTACACCAGTAACCACTTTGATGATCTGAGTGGCAAGGGCGGTATGGTCTACCAGTTTCGTGGCGCGCTGTGCCTTGAAACTCAGCACTTTCCGGATTCGCCAAATCACCATGAGTTTCCGTCTGTTGTGCTAACACCTGAAAAGCCGTTTTATGAACAGACTGTGTTTCGGCCGGGTGTGCTTTCTGCGGTGTAAATACTTTTAGCGGGCGTTCGTTAGTGGTGTTTCCGAGCCCGTAAAAACCAGGCTGGTAAATTCCTTTCCTGGCGTAGATCGATCTGGCAATGGTCAAGCATTGTCACGGACCGCTTGTAGCGGCACTTCTTGTCACGATTGTTGTATGGACTGGCAAACTTTAAAACCACGGAAACCCACAATGCTTGCTGTCGTCGCCTGTCTGGCCATAACAATTATCTCTTTCGCTGCCATATCGCGCCGCCCGGATGGATGATTTGTATCAAAATAGATACAATTTGATTACTATTGATAACATCATCACGGTATCTCTTGCAGATATCGGCATAATGCGCCACATCGACAAACAACGAGTTTCAGATCAATGGCACCAGTTATCGGATGTATCGTAATTTCAATGATCACTTTCACTATCATCGCCAGAAGGGACGATCAGTAATTACATGTAGCGAGTGAGATTGCTGTTCAGATAACCTGAAACAGATCCCAAAAAACGGCGCTCCTGTCACCAGGAAGCGCCGTTTTTCGTTGTTACAGCAGTATTTTAGGCGAAGCGCTTACGGAGCAGTTGCCGCTGCAGCGAACTTCCCCAGTGCACCTGAGACCTTCCCGAATACCTCGTCGCATCCTTCGGTCGCATGGCGCGATTTCAGATGCATTGGATCGTTGTAGCTCAGGTAAACCGTACCGTCTTTGTCTTCCCATGCCAGCATTTTCTGCGGCAAATCAATTGCGATGCTCTGGCTGCACAGCATCAACGGTGTTCCTACCTTGGGGTTGCCAAATATCACCAGCTGAGTTGGGCGTAGTTCCAGGCCGGCCTTTTTTGCACCGGCGCCGTGGTTCACCTGGCCAAACACATTCATGCCTTTTGATTCGAGCACGGCGACCAGTTTTTCAACAGTGGTTGCAACATCGTGCGGGCTTTTTACGGTAATCATGCCGTCTGCGGCAATCGCTGAATTTACCGGTAGTGATGCAGCGGCGACGATCAGTGATGAAAGGGTTAAGATTTTTTTAAGCATTGGTTTCTATCCTCGTATATGGGGTAAAAAAGGGTATCCTGTAACTAGCAGGGTTTAGAGCAGGTGCGGCCCCAGCGTCTCGTATTGAGTTGAACTCCGCGAGTGCGTTGTAATCTAACAGCCAGAATCCTGTTTAGTCAAAGGTGGAGCGGTAATGCCTAAGCGATCAATAGTTCATGGGTAGAAATGCAGTCACGTCCAGTGATGTAGCCCGGCACGCAAATGTGTCTCAATCTGCGGTGAGTCGAGCTTTTACCGCGGGTGCCAGTGTTGCACCTGCGACTCGAGCGCGAATTATGCAGGCGGCGACTGATCTCGGCTACCGGCCAAACGCGCTGGCGCGAGCAATGATCAGTGGTCGTTCCAAACTGATAGCGCTAGTTACCCCGCACTTTGATAACTATTTTTATGCACCTGCGATGCAGAGGTTGTCGCGCGAGATACAGGAACGTGGTTACACCAATCTGTTGTTTATGTCCGACAACAACGACACCGACGATATCGTGCAGCGCATTCTGCAATATCAGGTTGACGGGATTATTATGTCTGGCGCTTCTTTATCTTCAAGCCAGGCTGATTTGTGCGCCAAGACTGGCATCCCGGTGGTTTTGTTTAATCGCTACAGCACATCGCTGCCTGCAAGCTGCGTCGTCTCCGATAATCGAAAAGGTGGCAAGCTCGTCGCAGAGTATTTAGTAAAAGGCGGTCACGAGCGCATTGCCTATATTGCCGGTGAAGAAAATTCATCAACCAATCGTGATCGTGAAACAGGATTCATAGAGGAACTTAAAAAGCACAACGTTACTCTGTTTGATCGTGAAGTTGGAAGCTTCACACATGATGGCGCGGTGGAAGCCGCACGTAAACTTTTTACCGGTGACTCAATTCCGGATGCTGTATTTGTAGCGAGTGATCAAATGGCGTTTGCTGTGATGGATGTTCTTCGTTGCGAGTTGGATCTCTCAATACCCGAGCAGGTATCCGTGGTCGGTTTCGACGATACCGCCCCCTCTGCATGGGGTGCCTACAACTTAACCACCGTTGCTCAATCATTGGACATAATGATGGGATTAACTGTTGATACACTATTGCAGCAGATAGAGGCTGAAAGTCTCCAGCCGCAGTCTATTGTGGTGCCGGTTAAGTTGACTGAACGCGGGTCTGTTCGCACACCGCGATAGTTCCGCCAGAGTCTGTTCAAAAGCGAACGGTGTGTTCAAATAATTACGGGTTCCCGTTGCGTACCGCAACTATGCGTGTCAATCTCAAGCTCAAGCTATAGAGTAAACAGGGGTGACATGTGGCGGGCGCAAGACCTGAGCAGGCAGAACTTACTAAAGATAATGACCGTTCGAAAACTGATCAAACTCGTTCGATCATTGAAGGCATGGTCGATGGGCTGAACGATCACCGAATAAACGACATCGGTGAATTTTTCAGTCAGTCGTTTCGCTGGATGGGTAATTTCGGTTGTGGCACCAAAAACGGCTTACGCGAGTTTCAGGATAACTGGCAGCGACCCTTTCAGGCGGCTTTTTCAGATAAAGTCTGTGTCGATGAAGCGCGCTTGTTTGACGGCCAGTGGGGGGCTGCGTTTGGTCGACAGGAAGCGGTTCACACAGGTAAGTTCATGGGCATAGCACCTACCGGTAAAAAAGTAGAGATCCGCTACATGGATTTCTGGAAGGTGGTCGACGGTAAGATTGTCGACAACTGGGTCATGGTCGACTTCCCGCATGTGTTGTCACAGCTTGGTGAAGATCCGTTTAACGGTGAAGGCTGGGAGAAGTATGATCGCGG
>CAYPDN010000150.1:4500-8868 GCA_964409445.1 uncultured Granulosicoccaceae bacterium | reverse complement strand
GTTCGAAAGTGACTGGTACCTTTAGCCAAATCACCGTGATGCAGATAGTATGGCTTTACTCTGTTCTCCAGTAATTTTCTAAACAGACTGGTTAATGTTTTGGCATTGTCGTTTACATTTTTAAGTAGTACGGATTGACTCAGTAATGGAATTCCTGCGTCTGCCAATAATCTCAGTTTGTCAGATACTTCTGGTGTTATCTCGTTAGCGTGGTTTGTGTGTATTACCATGTATACCGCGTTATGTTCTTTTAGAGCTGCAATCAGGCTTTCGGTGATTTTATCTGGTGCGACACACGGGACACGTGTGTGTAAGCGTATTATTCCAACGTGCGGAATCGAAGAAATACGCTTAATTAGTGACGCTAATCTTCTGGGGGAAAGCATTAACGGATCGCCACCACTGAGTATCACTTCCCAGATATCTGTATGGCTTTTTACATATTCCAGCGCATCGTCGATTTGTGCAGGCGTTAAGCCTGCGTTTCCAGGTCCTACATTTTCCCGACGGAAGCAAAATCTACAGTAAACTGCACAAGTTTGAATTACGTTGAGTAGCACTCGGTCTTTGTACCTGTGAATTATTCCAGGCACTGGTGAATTGCCAGAGTCTCCAATTGGATCGTCTAACTCGTTAGGTTGCTCGTTGAGTTCCATGGCGTTTGGTATAAATTGCGCAGCAATTGCGCCATCTTTATCTGCAGAGCTAATTGTATTTAGAACGTGTGGTGTTACTTCCAGGGAGAATTTTTCTAAAACTCTGGAGATATTTTCCTGTTGATCATGATCAATAAGATCATTCTTTAATAAATCTCCAACGTTTTGTAAGTTGCCTTTAGGCACAAAATACTCCCAATATAGATCAGTTGTGATGTTGCAGTGAATTGACGCTGGGTGATGATTGTTTATACAGATTTGGTAGAAAGCCAGCAATCGGACCATTTAAACCAACAGGTCTCGTCTGGTGATGCATCTCTGCGAAGTGATTTTACCTCTCGTGCATCGCCTTTGAAAAAGGTGTCGGCAAGTTCTATTGCAGTTTTTTCATCCCTTGCTCCTACGCATGGAATAAAGCCAGCTGTAGCTATAAATTTCGCAGAGTATGAATGAACCTCAACTCGCTGTATCAATAACATGCCGCCAGTGCCTTGCGAGGATGTTAGCGGAAATAAAAGCCGTCCCCCTTCTTTGATGGTATCCAGCCACGTGGATGCTGGTTCCGTAACACCCGCGTTGATGTAAATCACATCACTTGATGGCAGGTCACCTACGGCTCCTGAGCTGCTTTGAATCTCGACATTGTTTCTGTCTTTCAGGTTTTTCGTTGCGAGCTGAGCCAGCTCCTTGTCGATTTCATATCCGCAGACCCTGCCTGATGGTCCTGTAAGTTCCGCGAGGATAGCAGTGTAGTAACCCGTCCCCGTACCAATATGGATAACTGTATCTCCAGCGGAGATTTCGAGCTTGTCCAGACATCTGGCATGTAGTGATGGTTGACCGTTATTAAGTCCTTCGTCACTTTTCAATGCGACAAGTACATCCTGATACAGGAATGCAGGGTTCTCTGTTGGAGTGACGGTGTACGTCGAACCTGCCCTGATTTTCCAAGGGCCAGATCCCAGATAATCTTCCCGTTTAACGGTAGCGAAAGCTGATATCAGTCTGGTATTTGTCGGATCGACGCTACCGATAGCGGTAACCATCTGGGAATAGTGTTTTCTGTGTGCCTGCAAATCGTCCATGGCTCATTCTAGTGTACTGTGACCTTCAAAGTGTACAAATGAGTCGATCAATCAAAGTGCCCGTTATTTTTCCCAAAATTCATGGATAAAATCGAGAATTAAGTGCTTTTTAACCATTGAGGCGGCACTTTAATTCATCGCCCCTGCGGGAGTCCATCCTTTGGCCCACACCTGCGTTGCAGCTCTTGAACAGGGCCATTTTAATAAAGTAATGGCCATTACCTGCGAGCTGCGCCTTGTTGCCATTATTAGCAATAGAGGGCAAATGATAAACTCTCATTCGCACACTTTGAAGGTCACAGCACACTAGCTAATAGTAACAGTGATTGTGCGTTCGATCTGTACCGGACTGTCTGATCGAAACACCTCTTCAGGGATCATCAATCTATTGCGAAGAAGTTATTGCCTGGAAAACCTGGTGTTTCAGAGCAGCGGTAGCAGTATTAGTTGATGCGCCGCGGTACCTTACCTTGCATTAAAAATAGTGTTGATACCATTCCAGTTCGGGACCGATCAGCGATTCATCCGGAATACCCGGTCGGTGTAACTCCGCAGACCACTGTGTAAGCTCGGCAAGCAATTCTTCTGCTATGTCCGGATACTCATTCAACACGTTTTGCGTCTCTCCGGCGACGTTCATATTAAACAGGAATTCATGATCTGATCCTGCCTTCAGATACTTCCAGTCGCCCTTGCGAATCGCTGACTGCGACCAGAAGCGCCAGTACAACGGGCGTTCTGCCAGTTCTGTTGATTGTTCGGTAAGTGTTGGTAACAGGTTTGAGCCATCCAGCACCTGCGGCACTTCGGCACCTGCGGCGGTTAGACTGGTGCTTGCAACATCAAGTGTAGATACCGGGGTATCGACGACTACACCGGCTGGTATGGTTCCGGGCCAGCTCACTATGTAGGGCACACGAATGCCGCCATCGGAGAGCATACCTTTTTCACCAATGAATGGATCGTTTAGCGAGCCATCCCAGTCGCCACTGGTATCTTCTATTGGCAGATCGAGTTTATGGATGCCCAGTGGTGCGCCATTGTCACTAATAAAAAAGATCAATGTGTTATCACTGAGCTGGTGCGAATCGAGTTTTTCTCTTAGCTTTCCAACACCGTCATCAATTGCAGATATCATTGCCAGTCCGTATCGGCGTCTTAGCTCTGGAATGTTGCTAAATCTTGAAAGATAGTTATCCGGCGCTTCAAGTGGCACGTGTGGCGCGTAGTAGTTTAGATAGAGAAAAAATGGTTCCTGCTTGTGTCGATCTATAAACGTGAGGCCAGCGTCGGTTGCGACATCCAATCGATAATCTGTATTTGGGCGGGAAGCGGCGGACAGTGTATTTCCTTCCAGATCAAAGTTCGTCCACCAGCGTTTCCAGAATCCGGCGTACACATCTTCAAAGCCACGCTGATCGGGAAAGTATGGAGCGCGTTCGGCAAGTGTGACGGTGCTGTTATCAAAGTCCTGTGAATTTTGATCAATGTCGAGGTGCCACTTGCCTACCATACCGGTAGCGTATCCGGCGTCCTGTAGTCGCTCTGCCAGCGTTGTTTCCGTCAGAGGCATTGGCGTAAAGCGATTGTCGTCGAGCCCGAATCTTTGTTGATACTGCCCGGTGATCAGAGCCGCGCGGGACGGTGTGCACTGCGGTGCTGTTACGTAGCCTGCCGTCATTCTGGCGCCATCTGCAGCTAGCTGGTCTATGTGGGGAGTAACGACATCACCCAGTACCCCCTGAACACCAAGGTCGGCGTAACCGTGATCATCGGTGAAAACGACCACGATGTTTGGACGGCTGTCATCGTCTCGCACCTGTGCCTGCACGAGTGTAGTATCTGCCTTGTTTTCACTGCCGGTTATGCTGGCGCCGTCGTTGCACGATGCCAGAACCAGAGTAATGGCGGCAGCAATCGTCAATCGTGCGACAGTCAACTGGGAACGGACGGGCATAATAAAGGGTTTTATTGAGCGAGATTGATGCGGCGCATAAATCATGCCTTCGCATTCATACTGTTATAAAATTCGCTCCCGATCAGCTGCCAGCTGAGCAGGTTTTTTGGGTGCCTGGTACGCTGCTTTTAATTACTCCCGCGTCTGCTTGTATTGAAGGTTGTTGAGCTGCTTTTCAGTAATATCCGTGGTTAAATTGGGGTCTTTCAATGCTTAATGAAATTGCTCGCGAGTGCATTGATATTTGCACCACTCTGGTGCAAAAAAAGCAGCAAGCCCTGCCGCGGGTTGCGAGTTAAAATTGCCACTTTAACTAACGGAGAAACTTCAGTGGCGAAAAATCAAGTTGGCACATTAGATCGACCCGGGAATATTGCACCAGGGCCCATGGGTCTTGTAAAACTGCTAATTCCTTTCGTTCTAACGGCACTGTTTGGCTGGGTATTGATAGGTATTTAGTAGTTATACGAATGAGTAAGCAGGGTCAATCATGCCTTCAGCGAGATTGTCCTGTTATTCCGCTTATTCCTTTGCAAGCAGTGGGATAAATCTCCAAACCTTGTTCGAATGATTCATCGAGACTTCCAAAGTGACATGGCGATGCTTCTTCATCCCTCTTTGGCGGGGCATGATACGGCTGCTTTGTGACGGTTGTCCCGTTTATTCTCTG
>CAYPDN010000150.1:0-4400 GCA_964409445.1 uncultured Granulosicoccaceae bacterium | reverse complement strand
GCGTTTAATTGGCAATATTGCCGGCCAAAACATGAGCTGATGCCTTCCTGTGCCGCGCCAGATGTAAAGCTGTTCAGCCGTTCGTCGATACGTTTATAAGCGCTGGCAAAAATTCCAACTGGAAATTTGAGCCGGATCGCAAAATCCCAGCTTATAGCAACAGACGAGAGCTCCGCTACAGCGGCACGCTTAAATGCCAACACTCTGCCATTCAAATCCGTGTCGCCGCCTGTTTGTGGCATTGCCGCTGGTAGTCGCACTTGCCGCCTGCAATGGCGAATCTCAAAACGACGAACAGCCTCGTGTATTCACTCAGTCACAGTTGAGTTTGTATCAATCGGGGCTGCAGGCAGAGCGCGAGGGCCGCTATGCACTGGCGACAGATCAGTACGCTCAGTTTCTAAAGAGCACTGCTAAGTTGATGGCAGAGGCTGAATCAACCAGAACTCATGCGATGGTGAAGTTGTCTGTGATTGAAGAGGCACAGCGCTTCGGACAGGATGAAGTGTTTGATCGGTTTCTCGCTGCGATAAATCTGCGTGAGTCAGGCGAGTGGACATCTGCAATTGATGCGTTAGAAGCGTTGCTGCCCGATGCGACCGGTCACTACCTTGAGGACGATATCAAATATCTGCGCGCGTATATTCTACTCACTGACCGTCGCCACTACAGTTTGGCGGATCAGTTAATGGGAGAACTGATAGAAGCCCATCCTGATTCTACCTACGCGGACAGTGCCTTATACAGTCGCGGTGTAGCGCAGCGTCACCTGGGTAATACCGCAGTCGCAGAAAGTTACTTGTTAGAGTTGCGTGAACGCCATGCGGGCATCTCGATTGATCTGTTGAACCTGCACTATCCGCAAGACAACTTCGTAGCAAAACTCTGGTTTGCAAGAGTACAGACTCAACTGGACGCTTTGTATAACGAAACAGGTGCTGTTCCTACCCCTGAACAAATGCAGGAACGCGATGACGATTCCCGACCAAATATTGTTGTTGTCTTTACAGATGATCAGGGCTATGCCGATCTGAATGCACAAAATATACTGACTGATGTCAGCTCGCCCCACCTGGATCAGTTAGCGGCGGACGGTATTCGAATGACCGATGGCTATGTTACTGCACCGCAGTGCACACCTTCACGTGCAGGGCTTCTGACAGGTAAATATCAACAACGATTTGGTCTTGATGATAATCGTTTCTCACCGTTACCTCTATCAGAGCTGACACTCGCTGACCGGCTCGGTGAAGCTGGCTATCGTACCGGTATGGTAGGCAAGTGGCACCTGGAGGTATCACCGATCTCGCCAGACTACGACCTCGATTCAATGTCCACCAAGGAACGAGCAGTGTTCTTTCCGGAGCAGCGCGGATTTGATGACGTATTTTTTGGCTATAGCACTCGTTGGTGGGCAAACTATGATCTGGCTGGCGAGTCTGTACCACTGGGTTATCATATAAACGAAGGTTACCGACTCGATGTTGCCACTGATGCAGCGCTTGCATTTACCGAGCGTTACAAGCAGCAACCGTTCTTTTTATACTTATCCTATTTCGCACCACATGTACCGCTTGAGGCCACTGAAAAGTATCTTGAGCGATTCCCCAATACCCCTGAGGTGCGTCGCCAACATGCACTGGCAATGATCTCTGCTATGGATGATGGTATTGGCAGGCTGCGTCAGAATCTGCAGCGCAATGGTCTGACTGACAACACGTTGTTATTTTTCATCAGTGACAATGGTGCACCACTGGGCATTCATAAGCTCGACCTGCCAATCGATGAACAGCACGGTGCATGGGATGGTTCACTCAATGATCCGTGGGTTGGTGAAAAGGGCATGCTTACAGAGGGCGGTGTTCGTGTACCGTATATTGTCAGCTGGCCTGGTGTGCTGCCAACGCAAACTACGTATTCCAATGCAGTGTCTACGCTTGACGTAGTCGCTACCAGTTTGGCGGCGGCAGGTATAGAGCCGGATGCAGACCTGGATGGAACAAATCTGATTCCACATCTGCAGAACCCGTCGCAACCGGAGTTAGAACAACGCTCGCTTTTTTGGCGCTTCTGGTCACAGTCAGCTATTCGCAAAGGTCAGTGGAAACTGCTGCGTGCCGGTGATGATCGAGAGTACCTGTTTAACCTTGAAAGTTCAGAACATGAAACCCGCAACCTGATTGGTGAACATGCGGGTATAGCACAATCGCTGCGGCGCGAACTGGATTCATGGGATGCCACACTACAACGTGATGGTGAGGATGGTGACTTTTTCGATGGATCTGAGCAACGCTGGTATAACCACTACCTGCCTTAAGTAACGCATCCCTTGATGGATGAACCGTTGCGCGTATTTGCCCGAGAGTTCGGAGCAGCTACATAACGTTTAAATCGGCCAGGCCAATGCCCCTTCGCATGTGGCCTGGTGATTAAAAACTTATAGCGACGTTTGTATCCGCAGACTCTGTAGTGTCTTTGTCAGCGCTTCGCGGTTCAGCTCGTTGTCATTTGTATTCGAAACTACAATCAGGTGACTGCCTTCAATAAGATAAGAGCTATTAAACTGCAGCGTTTCACCTGAATCCCGGTTTCTGAAATTGACGATGTAGAGTTCAGTTTTAGCCGGCATATTTTCATAGATATCGCGCAGTTCAGATGTTTTTGGGTGCTTGATATCCGCACCACGATTTCTAAGGCTGCTTGTCAAATCCTGACGCTCTCCAATCAGTTGCTGCTGTATTTCATAGGCGGCATTCGGGCTTGATGCTTCATACAACGTAACGTAGACCGAATTCAGCTTTCGAGCGTATTGCTCAATATAGTTCATGCTGCCAGACGCGAGCGTTTTACGCTTGTAGTCGCGAACGTATTTCAGTCTTCTATTTTGGTCCACCGGAAAATCTGATTCATTAAAAACTGCCTGTGGGATTTTAAGCAAAGGACCTTCAGCGTTTTCTATTTCTACAGAGTTCAGGATTTGATAGATTTTATCGCGACGAAATGCGCGCTTTGTATCGGGGAAATTGGCCGGATCAAAAAACTCCAGTACATCACCTGGTGGCTTTGTCAGTGCCTGCTTTACCAGAGAGCCGTCACTATCGCGCGCGGCGAGCGCTTTGAGAAACTTACGGCCCTGTACATAGATCAGTCCGTTGTTGTCTTGTGAGGTTAGCAGGAGCTGGTCGGTATCCTCCGGATCAACGCCATGGAATTCAATTTGTGCAGTTCGAAATGCTTTGCTGCATCCGGCCTTGGCACACATAGACTCAGTCTGCATTTCTGCATGACCTTCAGCTACCATAAAAACACCCAGAGTATCTCCCCGATGGCGTTTTTCTATAGCCACAAGATCATACTCCTGATCATCTGCCGCGTGTATGAGCTCGTGAATGAGAAGTGTCATTGCTGCATTGCGAGCGTCTATTCCACGGTCTGTGAGCAGACCAATATAGTATTTGAGGTTTTGCTGGTTGACGACAATTTTTTTGGCGAAAGGATCATAAACCGCTTGCACTGATTTAACGTCTTCAAACGCTTTGTCTGCAAATACACGCACACGGGTATCTGCAGTCATATGAGGATCCAGTTTTTTGCCGTACAGTTCGGATAATACGAAAAGCATTTCGCGGCTATCGACAGCTGAAAGCGTAACGTTGCTGAGGTCCAGGCCGCGCTCTTGTTCGACCAGTGCTTTTGCTTCGGCAAACCATAGCGTGAGCTCGTTTTGCTGAACATCGTAGAGTGAGTACTTTGGTGTGGTAGCACAGCTGGATATAAAGATGGCTGCACAAAAGAGCAGCGCCCTGCTGAGGTAACGTAAGTACTTCATGTCTCACCGCTATTTATTATTGTTATGAGATGACATCCAACTGTCATGCTTTAACCCTCTAAGGGCCGCTCAGGTTTACGTCAGGAGTTGGAATTTATTGAGTGGAGGTGGTCTCAATTCCTGACGATTCAGAGACTTTTTATCTCTTGCGTCACATTTCTGCGCAGTGGGTACAATTTGGCAAATTGGATCCCGGCAATTGGAAAAGTCGCCAAAAAATGGAGATAATGAAGTTCACGCTATAGATCCGGTGATTAAATGAATCCGTTAATTCGTTCTGTTGTATTAATTCCTTTTGTTTTTACGGTAATAAGTGGCTGTACGTTTACCATTGGTGGCGAGGACGCCACTCCGGAGGAAGTGCTGCCAGAGAAAGTTAAAAATGAGGAAACTAAAAAAGAGGAAGCCACAAAGGAGTTAATCAGACAGCAGGAGACTGAACCAGAAGAGATCAAAGACGAGGAATTTGACGAAGAAAAAAATAGTCGCGTAATGGTGGCCACCATCGATCCCTCGCTCGACTATTCCGGCGAGGTGCCCGACTGCAAGACCGCAGCGCAAAGAATTGCAG
>CAYPDN010000149.1:7832-8942 GCA_964409445.1 uncultured Granulosicoccaceae bacterium | reverse complement strand
TGTGAACTACCAAGCCAAATACCCGGAGCGGATCGTATGCCTCACAGAGGAGACGACCGAAACATTATACCTGCTGGGAGAGCAGAATCGCATCGTTGGCATTTCGGGTTTTACCGTACGACCACCGCAAGCCCGAAAGGAAAAACCACGGGTATCTGCATTTACTTCAGCCAAAATCGAAAAAATCATGGACCTGCAGCCTGATCTGGTGATCGGGTTTTCCGACCTGCAGGCAGACATTGCTAAAGATCTGATCAAACGAGGTGCGAATGTACTGTTGTTGAACCATCGTTCGGTTAACGAAATCCTAAGTATGATTCTGCAGCTTGCAGCACTGACCGGTGTCGCTGAAAAGGGCCAGCAACTGGTGGCGGAATATATCAGTCAAATGCAAGCCTGCACCGTTCGCGCGCGGCAACTCGGAAAACGACCGTCAGTCTACTTTGAAGAGTGGGATGAGCCGATGATCTCTGCGATCCGCTGGGTTTCCGAACTCATTGAAATTGCCGGTGGCAAGGACTGTTTTCCGGAACTCGCCGTCTGCTCCGGTGGCGCCGATCGGATAATCGCTGATCCACAACAGGTGATCAAAGCCAACCCGGACATCATCATTGGGTCATGGTGCGGTAAGAAATTCAGACCGGAGAAAGTTGCAGCACGCGACGGATGGAATCAAATAGCTGCCGTTAAAAATGGCGAACTACATGAGATAAAATCACCGGTTATTCTACAACCCGGTCCAGCCGCACTGACTGAGGGGCTGGCAGCGCTTGAACAGATCATTCGCAGAGCAGATAACCAGCTTCGTTGACATTTCACTTCTGCGGGATCGAGAGGCTGCCGAGCAATAAAAGAAAGCTGACCAAATCAAGCCGGCCGGAGTCAACGCAAAATAATGATATTTCTGTAACAACTCGCGCATCCACAAATGTTGACATTATTGCGTGTTATATTCTGGTTGGTACTTTTGGGGTCACGCCGTAAATCCCAGCAGTTTACTCAAGAAGTCTATTTCACTCTTTAACCACGTAATCGGGATAACCCGGGAGATAACATGAAGAAAAAACTAACAGCACTGTTGCTTGCTTCTGCCTTGGCAACTGTTACTGC
>CAYPDN010000149.1:1992-7732 GCA_964409445.1 uncultured Granulosicoccaceae bacterium | reverse complement strand
GGCACAGATGGCGGTGACGGCACAGATGGCGGTGACGGCACAGATGGTGGCGACGGCACAGACGGTGGCGGCGGCACAGACGGTGGTGGCGGCGCAACAGCAGCAACGCCCGGTTCCTTCCAGGTCACATTTACCAACATGACTCAAGGGCAATTGTTTACCCCTCCGGTAGTCGCAATACATGACCCGGGTGTTCACTTATTCCAGATCGGTGAACTTGCATCTACTGATATTCAGGTTATTGCTGAAATGGGTAACAACGATCCATTGGTCGCTTTCGCAGCAGCCAACGCTGATGTGGTTAGTGCTTCAGGTGTCGCCGGTGCAGGCCCATTCGGCCCTGGTGACTCAGTAACTATCGACCTCAGCACAACAGAGGCCGGTCAGGTATTCAGTGCTGTAAACATGATCATCTGCACCAACGATGGTATGGCAGGTGTGGATTCTGCTGCACTGCCAGAGGGAACTGATCCTGTGGTAATCATGTCGCTGCCTTACGATGCAGGTACCAGCGCCAATGTGGCGGACGTTCTTACTATGTACCCACCACCTTGCAGACTCGACCCATTTGCTCTTCCGCCTAACCCGGACGATGTCAGAGCAATGACTTCTTCACCTCCGGACGAAAGCGTAGCAATCGGGCTACACGCAGGCCAGTCGAACCTGGCTAATGCAGCTCAGGGTACCAACTGGAACTTTGAATCCACTGATGAAGTATTGATGATTGAAATCACCAGAAACTAAATTTCAATAATCAGCGTTTATCTGGTCGGCAATATGCCGACCAGATCTTTTTTACCATATTAATTCTCCCACCTTACTACTTCTTCCAGATTTTCTGCCACCATTTCTGCTGTGGTAAATCTACTACACCGATAGATGCTGCGATCTCCTGACGATCCCATCCGGTCAGATTGGCCAATTGATTACCGGCAACAATGTTTCTGTCGCTAACCATCGCAAGGTAATCAGCCCCCGCAGCACAGTTCACCTCACCCTCCCAGGCATGACGCATGACGTAACGACCCTGGTAATTTTGTCTGTCACCCGTCTCAATAAACTTTAAGTCTTCCGGAAAAGTCTCACCGTCGTAGCGCACATGCAATCGTGTGACAAACACATCCTGGCCAGCAGGTAGCCTGCGACCGTTGCTTTGATCTGAATCGAGCCAGTAGACACCCAGATTACGCAGTTGTGTTGCGGTCAAGGGATCAGCTGCACACGGATCACACCACGCCATGTCCCATGCATACTCCAAAAATACCGCTTTGCCGTTTTCCTTTTCAGTCTGACGGGTAAACATGTCGCGGTAAAAATCGTTAAAGCGATTTTTCACAAAACCGGGTATTTCTACATTTGAAGGTATTCGCACAGTTCGGTAGTTAGATGTTTCAACTCGGCCTGTGCGGGTTAGAGCGTAGACAAACAACTCTTGCTTGCCATCTGCATTCAAAGTCCCAAGGCGGATAGGCAACATAAATTTCGGGCTTTCAAACGCAATTTGCAATGGCCTTAAGTTGCTGAACCCACTCTCCTCTTGCGCCTGAAGATTTACCCTCGCAACAAAAAAACGCATACCCTGTTTGAGGTAGCTACCCACAACTTCTTCTGCTCCCTCTGGTAGTTGATAGTTGTTGTCAGTAAGCCATTGAATTAACCCACTACTTTCTTCTGCAGATAAAATAAGAATATCGTACTCACCAACAGTGTACTTCGCCTCAACGGTGACACCGAGCTCTTGCCTGGCAGTTAAGCTATCAGGTGTAGCCATAGCACTTTCAGCAACAGCACTTAGCGCTAAATCCTTGCTATACACGCGGCGCATGCATGGATTCTCATCAAAGTACTCAACCAGCCTTGGTGCAGTATAAGCATCCAGGTGATCAACCAATCCCTGGGTGGCTACATTTATCTGATCACGCTCTATGAAGGTCGGCACAGGTACTACCATCGCAAAGTCTTTAACATCACCTTGAAAATCATTGGCCATGGTAATTACTGTTCTGTCTTCATCGCGCACCATCACCACCTGAGATGCACTGTTATACAAATCAGTATCAGCTTTAGCGACGTAAAACCCGCAAAATGCCATCGCACTTTTAGCGCTGAACAACGCGGTAAATACGGTTGTCATCAATATTATTTTTAAGGGTGCTTTCTTTAACATTAGTCTTGTTCCTTTTGTACTTGTTTAAAATGGGTACCAACGGGGCCAGAGCTACCAGGGCGAATATTGCCCCGGTTGGAAGATAAAATTTGAACTGTAAAATCGCAGTGGTCACCGCTACCGTCACACCAAAAACTATTCGTGCGTATCGATGCTGCGGTGTTGTTCTGGGGTCAGTGATCATAAAAAAAGCAAATAACAACAGCGCACCACTTTGCATCTGATGTATTGCAATGGTTACAGGATCACCCAGATACCAGCCACGCAGAAAGATGATGGCCAGATAGGTAAATAAAAAAGAGAGAGACACATCCAGTCGTTGAGCGCGGGTTACAACCATAAGACCGGCACCCAACACTAAAAACGCTGAAAGACCCAGCGCACCCCACTGCCCTGGGGATATATACGCATGGGGTGATAATACGGTTACCACCACCAATGCAAATGCTGACGGATTAAATAAATGAGAACCGTTAATCCGCAGGAAACGCTTGCTGAGAATCGCGAGTAGTGCTGCACAACCTGCAACTAACACCAGGTCAGTACGCAGTAGCAGCACAAGCGATAATGAGGAGATGAGTGCGCTTTTTTCCTGTCCTGCAGCAAACAGGCAGCGCTGAGCCAGCAAAGAAATACTGACTATAACCAGCGCGTGTAGCCAGTCGACCTGAAAACCAAGCACTGAAACACCGACCAGTATGAACGCACTCAGCGTTATGATTTGATAGTTGCGCGGATCCATTACCCGCTCCGGTTACTGCGTTAATTGCTTAATCGCAGCAAACCGGAAAAGCGGGTTAAACAGATTTTAAACTTGATACCAGAAAGTGACTCAGGTCAGGTTTTTAGCTTGCCTGCGTAATAGTCAACCATCTGCGATACCATCTCTTCGCCTTTGCCAAGCTTATTTGCATCGTTGAGTGCACTTAGCGTCGAGCCGGACATAATACTCTCTACCCCTGCCTGCTCTGCCATCTGCGCGTAATAACCAACATCCTTGGCGGCATTCTTGATTGCAAAAGCCAGTTGCGACGGGTCTCCGTCTACTCCGTAGCCTTTGACAAAATCCATCATGCCACTGTGCAATGGCCCGGCCGACATGACATCGTAGACTGCCTTTCTGTCTACACCCTGCACATCTGCCATTGCGAAAGCTTCACACATTGCGTTGGCCACAGTCATGCCAAAAAAGTTGTTGATTAATTTAACGGTATGGCCTGACCCCAATGCCCCGAGGTGAAAAACATTTTCCCCAAGATCATTCAGCACAGGCAGCACTTTGTTGTAGGCAGTTTCATCACCGGCGCACATAATGTTCAGCAAGCCATCTTTGGCGTGTGCCGGCGTTCTTCCAAGTGGCGCATCCAGGTAGTGCCCACCGGCTGAGGCGACCTCATCTCCCAGTGTTTTTGTAGATGCAGGAAGCGAGGTACCAAAATCGACCACCACTGAGCCTGAATTTAGACCGGCGATTACACCATCGGCACCGCGCATGCGGCTTTCCACATGATCTGATGTCCCCATACACAGCATGACTACATCACTGGCTCCGGCCAGCTCAGCTGCACTGGCTGCTTCTGTCGCACCCCGATCAACAAGCGCATTTATATTCTCCCTGTTCCGATTCCCCAGAACCTGCAGCGTATGACCAGTATCAATTAAACGGTGAGCCATCGCAGCTCCCATCAACCCAACACCAATAAAACCGATCCTGCTCATCACCACCCCTTAGTAGTTGTTGAAAAACGAATTGTTAACCAGCGCTGTCGCTCCCGGTACCGCAGCTCACAGCAGACAATCCCTGTGCGCAACCCCCGTACACAGGCAATAGAACCATCGTTCATGAACCGTCGCATTCGGGCAACGAGTTTTTACCGGCAAAGCAATGGTCATCTGTCAACTGCCTTGCCATTTGTTGCATAATACACCGTTGTATCGATCCACCATTGTCCCTGGAGGCCCGCACGGCAGAACCTCTGCTACCGCGCAGGCCCCTAGCCCGCAGTATCAACACTAGTCAAGAGTAACCCGATGACCGATTATGATGCCTTGCTGAAGCAACATCAGGAATTCCAGGCGCGTAAGCTAACGCTTAACATGGAGCGCGGCCAGCCAGCCGATGCAAACTTCGACCTGAGCCTGCCAATTCTAAGCGCCGTCAACGAAACCAATTATACCACTAATAATGGCGTAGACATTCGCAACTATCCTGGAGGCGTGCTCGGCCTGCTCGAAGCACGGGAGATGTTCTGTGAACAGATTAATGTTGCCTCCGATGAGCTGATGATAGGCAACAACTCAAGCCTTGAACTCATGAGTCGCTTTTTAACCTGGGCTCTTCTGCGTGGCGTCAAAGACAGCAGCAAAGGCTGGTTTAATGACTCTCCAAAACTAATCGTCACGACACCGGGCTATGACAGACACTACCTGCTTGCACGTGAACTCGGCTACGAACTGGTTACCGTCAAAATGACTGGCACCGGACCGGACATAGATGCCGTAGAGAATCTCGTTGCCAACGACTCAAGCATAAAAGGCATCTACTTTGTACCAACCTATAGCAATCCGACCGGTGAGACTATTTCGCAGTCAGCCGCTGAGAAGTTGATAAACATCAAAGCCGCAGCCACAGACTTCACTATTTTTGCCGACGACGCCTACGCAGTACATCACCTGGAGGACAATCCGTCGCCAGCACCCAACCTTCTGCAGATAGCCAAAGACAATGGCAAGCAGGATCGCGTTATTATCTTTGGTTCAACCTCCAAGGTAACGTTTGCCAGTGGTGGTATTGGGCTGGCAGGCATGAGTACTGACAACATCAGGTACTGGTCAAAAGCAATGAGTGCACAGACAATTGGCCCGAACAAGTCTGAGCAGTGGCGACACGTGCTTTTTCTGCGTGACTACCCAGGTGGCTTGAAAGGCCTGATGCGGGAACACGCAAAGATTTTGAAGCCAAAGTTTGACAAGGTTCAGGAAGTCCTTAATCGAGAGCTCGGCAACCTGAACCTTGCCACCTGGACCGATCCTCGAGGTGGTTATTTTGTCAGCCTCGATACCACACAGCCAGTCGCAAGCCGGGTAGTAGAACTGGCAAAAGAAGCGGGTCTCGCTCTCACCCCGACGGGTGCAACCTACCCGGACGGTACTGATCCTGAAGATCGCAACATCAGGCTTGCACCAACCCGACCGCCCATTGAAGAAGTAGAACTCGCTATGGAAATTGTGGCGTGCTGTATTAAGCTCGCGACCGCAGAGGCGGCACTTAACTCATAGGCCGCCGTTGGCCGTATGTTCAATAGACCGTAAGTTTTATAACGATGAAGGAACAGTATGCTCAACGGCTGGCAATAAAACCGACCACGTTAACCACCACCGTTAGCACCAGCGATGCAATCAGCATCGCTTTCCACGGAAAAAACACTCTAACTCGTGGCTGATTGCCTTCATTTTGTTTGGCAATTGACTCACTTATTTTCTCATGGACTTTGCGTTCAACCTTTTCGGACGATTTCGGAAACAACATCGGTAAAACGTTGATAAGGATCGTCAGGATGATCGACGCGACTA
>CAYPDN010000149.1:0-1892 GCA_964409445.1 uncultured Granulosicoccaceae bacterium | reverse complement strand
GGAAACAACATCGGTAAAACGTTGATAAGGATCGTCAGGATGATCGACGCGACTAAGGACAGCACTAAAAAATTCTGCATACCAATTCCACCGTCTAATTTTTGCCTCGCAGCAACCACACAACAAGCTCAGCCTGTTTACGAACCGGTTTAACTTACGGTATTAGCTGGCAGTTCAGACAATGTGGCATCAAGTGCCTGACCTACTCTGCTCACTAAATCATCTATTTCAGACTCGTTGATTACCAGTGGCGGACAAAATGCCATCGCATCAGCCATATTGCGCGTAAAGAAACCAGCCTCCATTGACTTGGCGTTAGCTATCGCACCAAGCTGCCCGGGCTTTTCAAGTGCGACCTTGGTTTCTTTGTTGGTTACCAGTTCAATTGCTGCTATCAACCCGACACCTCTGACTTCAGCAACCAGCGGGTGTGATTCGTATTGTCTTAAACCCTGCAGCATATGCGCACCCACTTTAGCGGCATGTGCTACCAGATTATCTTCTTCAATAATTCTAATTGTCTCGTTTGCCACTGCACATACCACCGGATGACCACCACCGGTAAAGCCATGCCCCAGCACGCCGACCTTATTGCTCTCATCTGCAATGGGCTCGAATACACGATCATTTATTAATAACGCAGACCCGGGCAAGTATGATGAAGTCAACTGCTTTGAAAGTGTCATCATGTCGGGTTGAATATCATAAGTCTGACTACCAAACATATTGCCGGTACGTCCAAACCCACAAATCACCTCATCAGCAAGCAGCAGAATATCGTACTTGTTTAACACCGCTTGAATTTTTTGCCAATACGTCACCGGTGGTACAACCACACCCCCGGCCCCTTGTACCGGCTCAGCAAAAAAGGCCGCTATTGTATCTGGCCCTTCCGCCTGAATAGTTGTATCCAGCTCTTCAGCCAAACGGGTGGCAAACTGTTCTTCTGTTTCACCTTCATGTCCCTCGCGCCAGTAATGCGGACAGGTTATTCGTACAACAGGAACCAGGCAATCAAACGATGCCTGATTAGCGGGCAAACCAGTAAGGCACGCACCCGCTGTGGTCACACCGTGGTAAGCACGGTTACGCGAGATGATTTTTTTCTTTTCCGGTTTTCCTAATGCATTCGAGCGGTACCAGCAGAGCTTGATCGCCGTGTCGATTGCTTCTGAACCCGAGTTAGTAAAAAAAGCCTTACTCATCGGTGCCGGTGCAATCTCGACCAGCTTGTAAGCAAGATCGGCTGCCTGTCCGTGCCCCTTGTGTGCAAAGGTGTGGTAGTACGGAAGTTTTTGCATTTGCTTGGTGGCGACATCCACTAATCTTTGTTCACTAAAGCCAAGCGCCGTGCTCCACAGTCCGGCCATCGCTTCGATATATTGATTGCCCGAATTGTCCCAGACATGGACTCCTTTGCCGTTTTCAATGATCAACGCCCCGACATCGCCGTGGGTACGTGCGTTGGTATATCCATGCAAATGGGCCATCGCATCGCGACCCTCAACGGAGTTAGGCAAAGCACTCATGGCGTAGTTCTCAATTTAAGGGATTGACTCATTTTATGGTTTACTATCGGGATATTTCCACTGTTTTTGCACATTACTGACCGATACTGGATGGTGATAGTCCCTGGGAAGCTGGTCTCATGCCAGTCAGCCAGCATAAGAACAAACGCAGAGACTACTTCAAAGCCCAATTATGCGCCTCAAATACCAACTGTTCATCACTCTGCTAATAGCCAGCGCGCTTCTGGTCGCGGTGATGTTCGTTGTAAGCAGCCTCAGCTTTAGCCGAGGATTTCTTGGCTATATCAACAATGCAGACGACTTAAGACTCGCAGCACTGGTTCCAGAGCTTGAACGGCAATATGCCACCGACGGCAGCTGGGA
>CAYPDN010000148.1:7569-8946 GCA_964409445.1 uncultured Granulosicoccaceae bacterium | reverse complement strand
CGAGAGATTATTCCAGTGAACTGTGGAGCATGCTGACCTTTGAACTTTGGTGGGAACGCTACATGACCCAGGAAACCGTTTGAAAAATACCTGTCTTTAAATCCTTGTCACGACATCATGAACGCCAAAAATTCATCCACAAGAAAAAAAATATTGCACCTGACCTACCACATGGGCATTGGTGGTACCGAACAAGTCATCTTTCAGCTGGTGAACCATGCAGATAAATCTCTATTCGAAAATTCGATTGTCTGTCTCGAAGGAGAGATAGGTCCTATCGGACAGCAATTACAGGAGTCAGGCACAAGTTTTCATATTCTTAACCGAGAACCGGGATTTGATATTAATTTGATCAAATCGGTTCGAAAAATTATTAGCTCAGAAAATATCGATGTTGTCCACTGCCATCAATACACACCTTATGTCTACGGTGTTCTGGCATCACTGCTCACCAAATCCAAGGTTGTTTTCACCGAGCATGGTCGCTTTCACCCGGATAGATACAGCTGGAAAAGACGGATGATCAACCCTGTACTTGGCCTTGCTACTAGTTCTATTACCGCCATTTCCGAAGCTACCAAAGAAGCGCTTGCCAATTTCGAGTGGTTTAACCGAAGTTCTATCACGGTGATCTACAACGGCATCAAAGCAACCGAACCGCCGACTAAGTATCGCAACCAGAATGAGCTTGGCCTCACTGCTCAAAACATTGTGTTTGGCACTATTACACGCTTTGACACCATCAAAAACCTGCCAATGATGATCAATGCATTTGCACAGGTCTATAAAGATAACTCGAGCGCGAGATTGCTTCTCGTGGGCGACGGGGACGAAAGGCCAGCAATGGAAAATCTGGTTTCCGAACTGAGCTTAGATGACGCAGTGATTTTTACCGGTTTTCAAACAGACACTAAAAAATACATGTCATTGATTGATGTTTACGTTTTGTCGTCTTTTAGTGAGGGCACGTCGATGACGCTACTTGAAGCCATGTCTTTTTCAACCTGCTGCATCGTTACAGCAGTGGGTGGAAATGTTGAAATAATTAAAGACCGGCAAAATGGATACGTCGTTGAATCAGACAATACACAACAACTCGCAGACTCAATGCAGAGCTTAGCTTTCGATGAAGCAGCTCGGCACCGATTGGGCGCCGAGGCTAAAAAAACGTTTGATCAACAGTTTGATCTGGAACAGATGGTTCAAAAATACAAAGAGCTCTATCTGAAAATTACCTCATGAATAGATGCAGGCTAGCGGCCGTACTGCTTCTCCGCATATACACTGTTTACACCTGTATTTTGCAGCGGAGACTGCTCCGCATCGGTTGGTGAATCCGCGGCAGCCTGTTTCTCCATGGCGCGGTTATCCATCGCG
>CAYPDN010000148.1:0-7469 GCA_964409445.1 uncultured Granulosicoccaceae bacterium | reverse complement strand
ATCGGTTGGTGAATCCGCGGCAGCCTGTTTCTCCATGGCGCGGTTATCCATCGCGTACTGACCCACTACCTGATTACCGAAGGCACCACCAGGAGACTGGTGAATAGAGGCTTGATCACCACCAGTTTGATAAATAGGCTCTTCATTTAACAAAGAACCGTCTTCCGCAGAACCCTTTTTCCATCGATAAATTGAATCAATCAGTGCTCGAACTGACCTTCTCTTCTTGTTGTCGATACAGTATTTGGCAGCACCCACCAGAAATATAAAATACAAAACTTCCAATATCATCAGATCGAGAAAAAATGCTACGCAATAAAACGCAACAAACAACGAATTGAGCAGATCATCGAGATAGTCGCGATTGAGTCCGCGCGGATATTTCGCTTCAGGATTGGGTTTGCTAAAGATGTTTCTCACCCGTAGATACAAAAAGTATAGGTATATAAGACCTGACGCCAGACCACCGGCCGCTGCCATTTGTACAAAGGTATTGTGTGCCACGTGTGGTATGGAGTCGTGATAATCGGGATACGCACGTATAAAGTTGCCCGGCCCTACACCCAGCAATGGATAGTCTTTGATGATACCCAGGCCAACTTGCCAGGACACTAGTCGCGGATCTAGTGGCTTACCGGTGATTTCAGGGGAGTCTTCCGAATTTTCAATATAAGCGCGATCTCTTTCAGCAGTTTCAGGATCTATGATCGTTTTATTAACACGAGCGATCAGGTTTCCGCTTTGATCGACAACTGCAAAAAGCAGTGCTGCAACAAGGACTAGAGATGCCAGTTTACTGTAGCTACGAAAAAATATATAACCACATACAACCGCAAGCGATAAGAGCGCTCCGCGAGAACCCGTCAGAAACAAAGCGTGCCAGGTAAATGGGATACTGAACCAAAGACCGTATCTGATAATCCTGCTGGTGGTACCAATTGATATATAGTAAAAAATTGGCGTTGCCAAAACAAAAAGCATCGCAAAATAGTTCTCATCGTAGTAAACACCAAACGGACCGTTAAGCCGACCGTTATCACCAAAACGCCAGAACTCCTGGGTCACATATATTTTGTTCGCCCAAAGAGTGTAATAAAACAGCACACCACCGACCGCTGTCAACAAACAGATAAGTTTGAACCGGGTGTCAATTAATAGTATCGCCACAAAATAGAACAGAACAATTTTGTTGATCGCTTCGATCATTTCGCCTGGAGTTAACTCTGATTTCTTTAGTTCTTCCACGAAGCCGTCATATGGACTGTTGCCGTAGGATATATTCATAAAAACCACTAACAGCATTATCAACAGGTTTGGCATCATAAATAGTCGGGCCCAATTGACCTGCCGAGTTGCAGTTGCAACTCCAAGCCCAACGATAGTTGCCAGAGATATGTAAAGTGAAGATCGGCTGTCACCAAAGCCCTGTGGAAACAAAGATTGAAGCTGCCCAACAGCCAGAATGTAATAAAAGATTACACCCAGCCACGGCACAACCACTGCAGTAATGCAGCTAAGAAGTGTGATTACTAAAACAGCAATTGACATATTCTCACCACAATATTTTAGGCTGACTGTGTTCTATGTAGAAAGACACAATCGCCAGGAGTTCAACCACAACCGTCGATCAGGCGTACTCAGTTGAGCTCAATGCTCAGCAGATCCAGCGCGAACGCCGATTCAATTTTGTTGGTAAAAAACTGAATCCTGGTAACATCGTCGACATTCATTTTCCGGCCGGCGAAATCTGTATTGCCCATCATCGCAATCAGCGACAAAGGCACAATAATCTCGTTAAATCCCGGCACAATTGTAAACGAGCCATTGTATCTGTCTTCGTACAGATTATTATGCAGTCGGTCGTTAATTCGCAATAAAATTTGCCGAGTGTCCGGCAGATAACTGTTAATTTTTATGTTCAGTCTTTCATAATCGCTCCAATGCGCCGAGCGTTCATGAAAAATAACGCCACTGTATAGCGCAGGTTTGAACACCATTCGTAAAACACAGCACTCCTGCTGCTTAGACACCTCTTTGGTAAATTGCGCACCACCGGTGGCTTCAATTTTTGCCACAGAAAACGGGTGATTGAAGCTACGAACCATCGGAATGTCTGGCCGTATAAGATCAAAACCGACCAACGGAATCACATTTTTCATTGACACAGCAACTGTGAAGGCCATCACAACTGAAGCGACAACAGCCCAGATCTTCTTCGTCTGCCGCAGCAAGCGCGGCATAGAAAACAAAAGTACACCAACCAATATTCCTGCTACATCCAGGGCGAGATCGGAGAGTGATGCGTCTCTGGAAGCCAACTTAATCTGAAATACTTCGATCGCGAAACCAAGACCGAACAACCCCACAGCGGTAACTGCTACTGCTTTCCAGAACTGCAAACCCATAAGCCTGTGAATCAGAAACAGAACTGCCCAGCCCAGAAATGCAAACAACAGAAAATGGCTGAAATTCTGCAGCGCCTTATAGGTATGGTCTCCGTCCGGCAGAGTGACACTAACTGACAGTAAAAAGCCGCCAGCGACAAGTACAGCGATAGCTGAAATCGCCAGGAAGGTATTGGAATCGAGATGCCTCAATATTTAAAGTCTCGGCAGTTCCTGGGTGGTTAAGAAAGGGAGTTAAGCAGTAAATAGGCTAACGGAATTACATCAGGTTCCACCCGCATCAGGGCAGATTTCTAACCAGTGCAGGTCCAACAGCATTTGCCACGGGCACTGGCAATTTCTGCCACATTTTTATTGCAAATTTATACTTCGGGTTGTTCGGATTGAGCTCTGGCAGCTCATCAGAATCACGCAACCAATAGTGCCAGTACAGCGGATGCTCTATAGCGCCCCATTGCTTCTTGAATTTATAGGTACTGGCATCTTTGCTGGACCGCCCAAAATCAAAAAACCTATACTTCTGTGCAATCGCAGTGCTCAGGATTTGCCGGTACATATACATGTTAGCGCCGAGCGGGTTTGCAGACCGTAAACTTGACGCCCACGGTATTTCAAGTTTGTCGTTAAACCCAAGTAAAAAACCCGCGGCAACAGGTCGTCCCCGGTGTCTCACAATAGCCAGCGTCGCCTGATCGTTAAATTCACCGAGTATGCTTCGAAAAAAACGCTTACTGTACACAGGAGTCCCCAGATCACGCATGTTGTGACTGAATACCTTATAGAATTCCGACAACAGCTCCACACCACCGGTACTAAATTCCAGATCCTCACGAGCAGCACGATTAACTTGTGCCCTGACCTTGGTGCCAAGCTGTTTATCGAGCTCCTCATCAGATCCTGGCAGAGGTAAAATCATCGTCACTTTGTGCTGCTTACAAAGCCACGGCTCTCGCATCTGAGTTTCCCGCGTTTCCAGATGCGTACACCCAAGCTGTGCACCTATTTCCGTAGAGTATTCCATCATCTTTTGCGCTACAGATGGATAGTCGCTGAGCGGGCCACCATAGTTGAAGTAAGGCATGGAAACCAGGAAGGTACCAAACAGCTTACTGTTTAAATGTACTGTCGGGAATACACCACATAATTCGCCATCTGGTTTCCGGCAAGTGATGTAATAGGGCTTGTGTCCAAATATCGCTTTGATCAAGGCACACCACTTCGCATCATGGTACACATTGGCGTGTGCTTTTGATGCCACAAAGCCCTGCCACTCTGCAACATCAATGCTATCGCTATGGGCCAGCTGAAGCTCGGTGAGATCGCAAGCCAGAGCTTTTTCAGCGACCGACAGATGCGCCGGTAACGGAGAGCTGGTAGAAGTTGAGCCGGATTCAGTAGCACCAGCGGTCTCTAGATCTTCAGCAATTCGAGCTACCTCCTCGTCAATATTTACGTCAATTACTTTAAGCTTTGCACTGATTGCAGACACACCGGCAATCAGCTCGGCTGGATCTTGCTTTTGCTTGCGAGCAGCACCAATTTGACGAGATAGTTTTTTCCTTTTGTCAGTGAGATTTTTTTCCTCAATAAGAAGTTTCGAGACAATCCCGACAGATGCTTGAACCAGTTCAGAATCAGCGGCCTGGCCAGACAGAGACTCACGCAAAGCTTCTGCATCCTTTTTCAGACCATTCTTGATTTTTCGTTTAAGCTTCGACATTAATTAACGGTTGTTCGCACTCATAGCAAGCGTAGAATTATAACCTACACCCCGACACCTGAAGACAGCACTAATAGCGGTTTTAATAACACGCAAAGATAACAATGTTACAAAACGCAAGCTAAACAACGAAATCGTTATTCAGCCACCGATGCACCATAGCCCATCCTGCCGCAGGTAATCTGGTCGATGTGTCTCAGAAAATTCCACAGAAACATGGCAGACTGGTTCAGATAGGTCCGGCGCGTTAACCGACGAAAGCAGGCGCAGTTCGCTATTCTTAATATATTTGCCTAATAAGTACCACAATGATCAAGAAAGCGGTTCAGGCCATCACACTTATTTGCGTACTTCCGGTATACCTCGTCTACCGATTGCTTAGCCTCGTCGATAAAAACCAGGCGTTTGCAACTTGTTCTCAATTCATGAGTCTTATACCGGGCAAACTGGGCAGCTATCTGCGCAACAGCTTCTACACATTAACTATGACCGAATGTGAACAGGGAGTCATAATTTCGTTCGCGACTCTATTTTCACAATTCGATACCGAGATAGCTGCCGGCACTTATATTGGACCACAGTGCAATATTGGTAGCTGCAAAATTGGCCCTGATTGTCTGTTCGGTAGCGGCGTCCATATATTGAGTGGCAAAAAGCAACACACCATTACCAGTACAGATGTTCCGATACGCGATCAGGGTGGCACGCTGACTAAAATCAGCATCGGACAAGACACGTGGATCGGCAATGGTGCAATTGTCATGGCAGACATCGGTGATAAATGCGTCATCGCAGCCGGGTCGGTAGTAGTACATCCGGTCCCCAGCAACCAAATCGTCGCTGGAAACCCGGCTACCATAATTAAAGAGCGTCAGTAGAAGTCTAAATAAGTTTTCATACAAACCAACGAACACCAGGTCTACCACTATTTCTAAAACCATCCTTAAAAACGTCTTCTCCAACTATGTCGGCATGATCGGCACCATAGCGATTGCGTTCATGCTATCGCCGTTTCTGGTACACACACTTGGAGACACGAAGTACGGCATCTGGTCGATCATCACCGCATTAACCGGTTACATGACACTACTCGATCTTGGAGTGAGCTCTGCTATTGCGAAATACGTTTCCAAGCACAAAGCTTCAAACGATTACAAATCTATCAATGTCGTGTTCTCATCCGGCATCGTTATACTTTTATTTGTCGGTGCGATTCTAATCGCATTGAGTCCGTTTATCGCTGACCTGATAGTCTCAGCCTTCAAATTTGACACTGCTCTCAAAGATGCCGTCCATACTCTGGTAATCATTGCCGCAGTCGATATCGCAATTTTTGTCGCTTCCGGTGTTTTTTACGGTGCATTTTTCGGGTTTCAAAGAAACGAAATAACCAATGCAGCGCAGCTATTCTCCGCCTCGTTAAGGGCGATATGCATGTACGTCGTACTCACTAGTGGTTACGACCTTGTGGCAATGGGCATTGTTTCATTGGTTGCCAGTACTCTCACTACACTCCTGCTCGCGTTCTTTTTACGCAGAGTTGAACCACAAGTCGAAATAACAACCAGGAATGCTAAAAAATCCTCTATCGCTTCTGTGTTTAACTACAGCAAGTTCACCTTTCTTACTATGCTGGGTTTGCAGCTCATCTATTATAGTGATGCGTTTGTGGTGGGTTATTTTTTATCTGCCGCGGCAATCACCATATACACCATCCCATGGAGCTTGAGTGAGTACAGCAATAAGGTAATCATGGCGGTTACACAAACTTTCGTACCAGTTTTTAGTGCGCAGGAGGCGACCAACGAAAAAGCTCTTTACCACACTTATATCACCGGCACCAAAGCAATTTTGCTGTTGTCCAATTTACTATGTATTGGAGTACTCACTCTGGGTGACGAATTCGTGGGATTTTGGATGGGCCCAAGATACGCGGTCGAGTGCTCTGCACTTCTTACCATTATGTTTATAACGCTACTGATTAAAAGCCCACAGCATTTAAGCTATTCCATCTTGCTCGGTACCGCCAACCATCAGAAATTTTCGATCTACAACATGATGTTTTCTATCGCCAATCTGATTCTCAGTATTTTACTGGTACAAAAATTCGGACTGATCGGTGTGGCAGCAGCTACCGCTATTACGCAAATTCTATTTTATGCAGTCGTAACACCAATACTTACCAGCAGGGTAATTAAATTCTCTCTTTCTGATTACTTAAAGAAAACTTATCTGCGAATAATTCCAGCCAGCCTTCTGCTGTTCGCAATACTGAGCTACTTCGCAAAGTATCAACCACCAACAGGCTTCTTTTCATTGATTGGCCAGGCACTGATTGGCGCCACATTTTACCTGGCTGTTGCCTACTGGACACTGCTCGATTCTTCTGAGCGCGAACTTGCCAATCACCAGCTAAAGAAACTCGCAGCAAAATTAACAAACAAACTACGCAACTCTTCACCCGAAGTGCAATAGCCTCAATAATGGTGCAATAGCCTCAATAAAAGTACTTTCGGCAATTGAGTTTCGCCGTTCTACGCTGCCTCTTTCTGGAGTGCAATTCTACACCGCAGTTCTGTAGCTCGGTTTGGGAGACCATTTACGATTGATCCAGCGACGAACGGGCTGCTCCAGAAAATAGTACGAAACAACACCAGTAAATATGGCCAAAATAACCGCAGTAAACTTCCCACCGGGAAATCTCCAGGCGTTTTCATAAAATAGTTGCTGCCAGAGATAAATAGAATATGACCACAAGCCAAAATAACGAACAATACTGTTCGACAGCACCTTCCTTAGAAAGACAGGCATATCACTAAGGTGGTTAACCGCAAACGCTAACAACACCGGACTCACCGATGCCACCAGCCAAAGTGGCGCAGCATCGGTATAGCAAAGCAATGCGAACACCATACATGCCACCGGCATCGCCTGCGGTACAGAGATGTTGTAGTGGCGCGCAAGCAACCCGTAGCCTGCTGAAAACAAAATAAAGACCACCGCACTTTCAGTTCGGATTAAATAGAGACGGAATTCGGGCTCCTGTAATTGTGAGTATTGATATAGTCCAAAAAGCACCAGTCCGATCGCAATGCACAACAGCCCCACACCTATAAACCTTCTATCAACAAACAATAGCGTCATCAGGCTTAAAAAAATATAAGCGTGCTCTTCAACATTGAGCGACCATAAATGAGCGATTGCAGGACCGCTGCCCCAAATGCCAGGCTCTACAGGTAAATAGGTACGTAGAAACGTCAGTGACGCAAAAAATTCTGACCAGGATGAGTCTACCGAGAGAACCAATCCCACACCAAACATAGCCACGACACAGACAAAAAAAA
>CAYPDN010000147.1:7097-8962 GCA_964409445.1 uncultured Granulosicoccaceae bacterium | reverse complement strand
AATTGTGGTTACGGTCACGGTTACAGTGTTCGCGATGTTTTGAACACAGTACAAAAGGTTCACGGACAGGATATTAAAATTGTCGAGCATCCTCGACGCGCGGGTGATCCACCTGAGCTGATTGCTAACGTTGACAAGATTCACCGAACGCTGGACTGGACTCCAAAGCACGACAACCTGGAGACGATTGTAGCGACTGCAATCAACTGGGAAAAACATCTGCTGAAAAAGAAAAAGGCAGCGTAATGTAAAGTACATGCCCGATGCGCCGAGGTGAAAAACCCAAGGCGAGATACCAGAGGTAAAACGAAAAATACCGCGCTATGCGCGGTATTTTTTTGCCTGTGGCTTTGGTTTTGTCTCACAGCCATTTACTTTTGGCTATAGCAGGTTACAGGGCAAGATCCAGCATCAGGTCTTCAGTGTGATTTCTACGCTGCACAATGCTGTCAGCAATCATCTGGTAGTGAGCCAGCTGATCCGCTTCCGGCAGCGATTGTACGTCGGTTGATTTCACTTTGAGTGCAACAATGTCAGTCATTACTTCAATATCGCTGTCACACTTGTTGCCGTGCAGGAAGCCCGACTCACCGAAACAGTCGCCTGGGCCAATCACCGCACTGAGACCGTTATAACCCGCAATGCTGGCAACACCTTCGATGATCACGTAGAGGTGATTGTCTATGGTGCTTTTGCGCAGCGCGCTGGTACCGGCACTGAAGCGCACGATTTTGCTTACCGATGCAACACAGGCAACCTTGCGTTCACTGAACTTGGAAAAATACTTGAGCTGCGAAATAACCGGCACCCAGGTCATCATTTCGGGTGCAACCATATCCGGTGGTGCCATTTTATCCAGCACTTCCTCAAGTGCTGCAGACATTTCAGCACCGCTTGCATAGCGCTTACCAGGGTTTTTGGCCAGAGTTTTTGTCACCACTAGCTCAAGGTCAGTTGGCAAGTCAGACCGGACAGATGTAAGTCTTGGTGCCGGATCATTCAAAATTGACTTAAACAAATCTTTCACGTCGCGCGCTTTAAAGACCTGCTGGCCGGTCAGCATCTCAAACAACACTGTGCCAAGAGAGTAGATGTCACTGCGAGGGCCAAGCTCTGAACCACTAACCTGCTCTGGTGATACATAATTTGGTGTGCCCAGCGCCGGGCGACCTGTACCGGCTGCTTCGTCGGCAGTGGTGCTGATGGCAATACCGAAGTCGAGTAGTTTCACCGAGCCATCGTTGGCAATCATAATGTTTGCCGGCTTAATGTCGCGATGAACAATTCCTTTGCGATGTGAAAAATCGATCGCTTTGCAAACTTCTGCAATCACACTCACTACTCGATGCGGTGAAAGCTGATCGTTGCCACGTCCATATTGTTTCAGCGATACGCCTTCTACATATTCCATCACCAGGTAGTTAAGCGGCCCGTCGATTCCGGCATCGTAGACAGTGACAATGTTTGGATGAGACAAGCGTCCGGCCGATAATGTCTCGGTGATGAAGGCCTTCTGCGCTCCAGGCATTTTGCCTGACTGCTGATCAAGCGTTCCGACCTGCGAAATCTTAATCGCCACATCTCTGGACAGAATTGCATCGTATGCCCGGTAGACGATACCGCAGGTGCCACTGCCAATACGCTCCAGCAATTGGTACTTGCCGACCTTCGCCGGTACATCAAACTCAACCTGTGCAGCACTTTCTGGTGCCTGGGAAGTATTTTGTGCCATCAATATTCTTCTTTGGTTCTTCTTCTCTGTACAAGCATAGACAATATTTGGCCATCTACAGGCTCAAATGACCCCTTTGACATGCAATGAGGTCCCGACATACCGCACAAATCCCTGTGGATTCGCATTCAGA
>CAYPDN010000147.1:0-6997 GCA_964409445.1 uncultured Granulosicoccaceae bacterium | reverse complement strand
GACATGCAATGAGGTCCCGACATACCGCACAAATCCCTGTGGATTCGCATTCAGAATCGGCAATGCGGCCGCGATCGAATCAAATTTTGTGCCACCTTGCAGGCCAAATCTCGACGGGCCGAATCTCGCCGTGCCCAAACTTGCCTTAAATTCGTGGCTCTGGCGCAATCTGGCCCGCGGCACAATCGAATTGAAAGAGAGTTGATCAACACCTCGATCTGGCACTCTCGATGGTGAGATACCCTCCACCAGCACCAGCGTTAACAACACAAGAGCCACAGCGAGACTTATACCAGTGGCAAATCCAACATTCACAGCATGCTTTAAAATGAACGCCAGTACCGCCACCGACCAAAGGTCGAGCAGGATAATAATGTAGACCGACAAGCCGTACTGTGACTCATCGGCTGCCGCATGAAAGGACGGAAACACCGGCAGCGCCAAAGCATAAATAATGGCACCGCTGCCGCACACAGCGGCAAACGTTTGTGCAAACCGGCTCGGCAACTTAAATACCTTCAGCAACAGGTAGATCAGCACACCCGGCACCAGCAATTCAAGCACTACGCGGGCGATCGAATAGTATTCCGCACCCGCAATAAAATATCGCAACAAACCAACAAGCAGCGACAATGCTATTGCTACGAATAATACTTTGTCTGATGCTGGCAACTCCTGCGGCGGAGTTTTAAACAACGCTACCCGAAAAAACAGTGTGACAATATTGTTGAAACCGTGCATTTGCTTTTCCAAAATAAACCATGCAACACACCGATTAACGGCTTCACAACAGTTTGCATCAGCAAACCATTTCAGGCGAGTACAAAGCCGCAACGGTGTTACCATAGCTACAATGCTTGTAATACGTTAACCGCCAATACGCCGATTGCGTTTAAATGACTGAAGATAAAATTGTATACGCAGCCGGTGGCAAGACCCCGCTGCACACCAGATTTCGCGGGTTTCTGCCCGTTGTAGTCGATGTGGAAACAGGTGGCTTTAATTGTCAGACAGACGCGCTGCTTGAAGTGGCGGCAATCATTATTGCACAGGACGAACAGGGCAAGCTCTACCCTGAGCCTGTGGTCAGTACCCATGTCATACCGTTTGAAGGCGCAAACATGGATCCAAAGTCAATGGAAATAAACGGTATTGACCCGTATCACCCATTGCGTGCAGCGCGTAAAGAGCAGGACGCGCTCGGTCATGTCTTCACACCCATCAGAAAAGCAGTAAAAGACGCCGGCTGCAACCGCGCGATACTGGTTGGCCACAATGCTTTTTTTGACTTGAGTTTTATCAACGCCTGCGTCGAACGCAATGGCATAAAACGAAACCCGTTTCATCCGTTTAGCAACTTCGACACTGTGTCCCTGTGCGGAATGGCCTATGGACAAACTGTGCTGGCGCGCGCAGCACAAGCTGCAGATCTGGGCTGGAGCACTGCAGACGCCCACTCTGCGGTCTACGACACCGAAATGACAGCGCGATTATTTTGCGCTGTGATCAATAAGTGGGAGGAGCTAAACCAAACGGAAACTACCCGTTAGCAGTAGCCTCTACCATGCGATTCAGCTCTCCGCTCTCATTGAGCTCCATCACAATGTCACAACCACCGACCAGCTCACCGTCTACATAGAGCTGCGGGAAAGTCGGCCAGTCTGAATAAGCGGGTAGCGCTTCGCGGATTTCAGAATCCAGAATAACGTTTACATAGGCGAATTCGCGTCCGATATCCTTCAGAGCCTGGGAAGTTCTGCTGGAAAAACCGCACATCGGCATCTGTGGTGTACCCTTCATGAACAGCACAACCGGATTTGATTCGATGTGGTTTTTAATTCTCTCGTTCACGTCCATCGGGTTTTCTCTCTTCTAAATTTATTGGTCTAATAATCTACTGGTAATCTATTGGCTAATTTGCCAGCTCAATTTGTCGGCTCATCTGATTCACAGAACCTCGGCTGAAGTCGCCGTCGGCCAAGTTCATATCATCGCACAAGCATGGGGTAACTTTTCACCGGATTCAAGAATCACGACCTTAATTCTGCAGGTAATCACAATTCGTCACCTGCTTGTGCGCTGCAGGTCGGTTTGATTTATACCTCGTACTTCCATAATCTAGAGTCAAAAGAATCTTAGACCAAAGATCGCAAAAAAACTCAACCTCGACACCGAGCCATTGGTTTTCGAAAAAAAACCTGCAAATCCAGCTCCGCTCGCCATCCAGTAACCCTCAAATTAGAATCCATCCTCGTATTCCAATACGCAATCATCAGGAAAATTGATGTCTACCGTCAAATCAACCTCATCGCTAATTCCGGCATATGCACGATTACCCGTGTCGTTTGATCGTGGCGTCGGGGTACGGCTGTGGGATCAATCAGGCAATGAGTACATGGATGCACTGGGCGGCATCGCGGTTTGCGCACTCGGACACAGCCATCCTGCAATCACCGATGCAATCACTGAGCAGGCAAAAACACTACTGCATACATCGAATTTATTCTCGATTACCCATCAGGAAAATCTTGCAGCCAAGCTATGTGAACTAACCGGTATGGACGCCGTTTTTTTTGCCAACTCCGGTGCTGAAGCCAATGAAGCGGCGATCAAATTGTCGCGTTTGCACGCACGCAGAAAAAATATTGAACACCCGGTAGTGATCGCGTTCAAAGGCAGTTTTCATGGTCGCACTATGGCTACACTTGCGGCAACCGGTAATGAAAAAGTACACAATGGGTTTTCACCACTGGTCAGTGAATTTCTTCACCTGCCCTATAACGATGTGGCAGCAATTGAGAATGTAACCAACAATAAAAACATAGTCGCCGTAATGGTCGAACCCATACTCGGTGAAGGCGGCATAGTAGTTCCGGATGATGGCTACCTGCGCGCTATAAGAGAGATATGTAATCAACATAACTGGCTGATGATCTGCGATGAAATACAAACCGGTGTGGGTAGAACCGGACACTGGTTTGCGAGTATCGGTGAAGGCATTACACCTGATGTACTTACCAGCGCAAAGGCGTTAGGTAATGGCATTCCTATCGGCGCATGCCTGACTCACGGGGATGCTGCAACACTGATCGAGCCCGGGCATCACGGGTCTACATTTGGCGGCAATCCGTTTGCCACAAAGGTAGCACTGACAGTGCTTGAAACGATGGAGCGGGAAAACACACCGACAAATGCCAAAGCGACTGGTGATATTCTTAAGTCGAAACTCACCGAGGCTTTGCACAACCGTCCGGAGATAAAAGAAGTCAGGGGCCGTGGCATGATGATAGGCATCGAGCTCGATGCCGATTGCAGCGGACTGGTTAATACTGGTCTTGAGAATCGAGTTGTATTTAATGTAGCTGCAGGCAATACCGTGCGATTGCTGCCTCCATGCAATCTCAATGAGACTGAAACCAGTGAAATAGCCAGGCGCGTCGCAGACTCGATTGTGCAGCACTGCGAAACCAAAAAGCCGGTTACCAATACATGAGCAAAGCGAGACACTTCATCGCTGAAGACGATCTCACTCGCGATGAGTTTTTTGCGCTGATTAAAAACGCGATCGAACTAAAAGCATCATGGAAGCGTGGTGAGATTCGCGACACGTTGCGCAATCGCACACTGGCTATGATTTTTGAAAAAGCCTCTACCCGCACCCGTACCTCTTTTGAGGCAGGTATGGTGCAACTCGGTGGTCACGCTATTAATTTATCACCAGCAGATTCTCAACTTGGACGCGGCGAACCAATAGAAGACACTTCTCGAGTACTTTCAGAGATGGTTGATATTGCGATGCTCCGCACCCACAGCCACACGACCATTGAACAGTTTGCCAACGTTTCAACTATACCGGTAATCAATGGCTTGTCTGACCAATTGCACCCGTGCCAGCTGCTGGCGGATATGCAGACCTTTTATGAGATTCGCGGCAGCATCGAGGGCGCTACCATTACCTGGGTCGGTGCTGGTAACAACAATATGTGCAACTCATTTATTAACACTGCAAAGTTACTGGGTTTTACACTCAATGTCGCCTGCCCATCTGATCTGACACCAGATGATCAGCTTCTGCAAAAGTGTGACGGACACGTAAATCTGATTGATGATGTCATGGCAGCCTGCGAAGGAGCTGACGCGGTAGTGACAGATGTCTGGGCCAGCATGGGGCAGGAAAGCGATACAGCACAACTGACCAAACTCCTAAGCTCATATCAGGTAAATGATAGATTGATGCAAAACGCAGCCAAAGACGCCATCTTCATGCATTGTCTGCCGGCCCACCGTGGCGAGGAAGTCACCGCGGCGGTCATCGATGGACCACAAAGCGTTGTCTGGCAGGAAGCGGGTAACCGATTGCACGCTCAAAAAGCATTGCTGGAAATGCTGGTAGCCTGATTCGGCCTGCCTTCTGTCGGCTCAACTGGCCCGCCACTCTCTGGCCGAATAATTATCAGTAACAATTCAATGCAGCCTTGCCAGTCGTGGAAAGGTTTTTGCAAAGTTCGCAGTTAAACAACGGTATTTCGCGAGCAAAAAGATGACTTTACCTTCTGTGAGGAAGGCTTTCCTTATTCACTTCGGGATAAGCCTGCTGATTTTTATCGCCCTGGCGGCACTGATGAGAATTATCTGGTACCCGGGTGACCTGTTCTTCATGGACGGTGGCTTGCAGGGTTTGCAGCTTATCGCCCCGATCGATCTGATCCTTGGACCGGCTTTGACACTCTGTTTTTACCGACCCTGGAAAAAAAATATTAAGTTCGACATGGCCGCCATCGCAACAGTACAAATCGCTGCGTTAGGTTACGGCATCCATGTCGCCTATCAGCAGCGTCCAGCCGCCATAGTATTTGCTGAAGATCGCTTTGAAACCCTCTCTTTGGCAGAGTACAAAGCGTCCACAAAAGAGCTACTGGAAAAAGAAGTACAACCGAAATCGCTGAGCGAATTTCCAGGCAGAATGCCGGTACTGGTAAACGCGCGATCGTTCGTCGGAGACGAGTACGGGGAATATCTCGCAGATATTCTCAATGGCCTGCCGGAATTGCGCGAACGTAGTGATCGATTCCAGCCAATAATAGAAGCCAGGCAGCAAATCGCCGAACACCGGCTCGGTTCTCAGGACGATGGCACAACCATTGCCGCACCGAACAATGGCTCGCAGACGGTTGAAATTTCAGCCAGCAGCAAGCCAGACACCATCGTGAATGACACGGCTTCAGCCGCGCCAGCTGAAATTTATCCGCTTAAAGCGAGATATCTGGACGGCACAATCGAGTTTGATCCGGTCACTTTTGAATGGACCAAAATTATCCGCGATGCCGAATTAGATTAGTATGCAAAGCAAGAATGCGAAGATCGAGACGGTATTACCACCAAGTGCTAAACTCATCATATTCTTCCTTTGTTTAATATGTCGATCATTTGACAAGACCCACAGACAGCGGCAAACGGAAGCTTTTACGTGCCTATCAAAGTTAACCGGATGCACTAGCGCTCGCTGCTGCTTTTGATTTTATGAATTTTTTATTTCTAATCGCCGCGGCGACGATGATCAGCCTTGCAGTCATACCAATTATGGTACGGCTGGCACCACGGCTGGGCATGATGGACATTCCGGATGAAGATCGGAAGGTTCATGCAACACCGACGCCGCGTGTCGGTGGATGGGGCATCATTATTGGTGCGCTAATCCCTGTTGTAACTCTCGCTGAATTGAACAATACAGCGCTCTGCTACCTGTTCGGCTGCATTGTGTTGCTGATTTTTGGTGCCATGGACGACAAGCGCGAGATGGGGCACTACACCAAATTTATCGGCCAGATTATCGCGGTTATCCCGATGATTTTCATTGCCGATCTGCATGTCACTGCGTTGCCTTTCATTAGCTATGAATTCCCGACCTGGCTGCTGCAGGCATTCACCATGGTCGCGATGATCGGTGTAATCAACGCAATCAACCACTCAGACGGCCTGGATGGCCTGGCAGGTGGGGAAACCCTGATTTCACTCGGTGCGATTGCGCTGATCGCCTACCTGACACCCGGCGACAACCTGACCATTATTATTGCACTTGCATCAATTGGCGGACTGGTCGGCTTCCTGCGCTACAACACGCACCCGGCCATTGTCTTTATGGGTGACGGTGGCAGCCAGTTTCTGGGTTTCACCCTGGGCTTTTTAGCAGTCATGCTGGTGGAGCAATCCGACACAGAGATTAGTAAAACAGTGGTACTGCTGCTGCTTGGTTTGCCAGTCATCGACATTTTGACCGTTTTGAAAAAACGTGCGATGTCCGGGTCAAATATCTTTCGAGCTACCCGCAACCATATGCATCACCGATTGCTGGAAGTCGGTTTTGAACACAAAGAATCAGTAGTCGTTATCTACAGTATCCACACGCTGATGGTTTGCTTCGGTATCTGGTTGCAACAGTCCAGCGACTGGCTGATCACAGGCCTGTATATCGTTATGTGCGCCGGCGCTTACTACATGTTGAATGCTGCAGAAAACAAAGACTGGCGACCAGGGGATACCAAAGCAGTCAGACTGCTCTCGAGCGGGTTAAATGCTATCGAACAAAACCAGGTATTGATGCACAGCTCCAGAAGGTTTCTGGAAATCGCAATTCCCGGTTACCTGATCGCGCTCGCTGTCTGGATAAACGATATACCACGCGATTTCGGTATTGTAGCGGCAATCCTTGCCGTACTGCTGGCCCTGCAGAATTTCAATGTCCATCCTTTTAAAATTAATGCTCGTCGCGGCATTATTTATATCACTGTGGTATTCGCAATCTATCTATCGACTATAGATCGGATCACATGGCAAAACGAATATGCGGTGATACTGGAAAGGCTTTTTTATACCTGCGTTTGCATCGCAATTTTTCTTGCAATCAGATTTTCACCAGGACGACGGAAAGAAGAGTTTAAAGTCACCTCCTTTGACTGGCTGCTGTTGTTTTTAATTGTCGGCGCTTTATTGTTTGCCA
>CAYPDN010000146.1:0-8978 GCA_964409445.1 uncultured Granulosicoccaceae bacterium | reverse complement strand
CCGATGCTTTACCACTTGCTCTGAAATCAGGGTGTACTGCGAGGCAGCCAAGCTCAGCGATGTCTCCAAACGTCCGCAGGCTTGCGCTGCAAATGACGCTACCTTCTCTCTCGATAATGTAGAAGTTATGGACTTCTCGTTCAAGATCCTGTTCCGTTCTGCGGGCCAGTGTACCGTCGTCCATAAGTGGTTTGATGAGCGCCATAATGCCATTGACGCTGTTGGTATCGGCTGAGCGAATATTGTCATAGTCGCCACGATCGATAAGCAGGCCGCTGCCATCTCTGGTAAAGAGCTCTTGCAATAACGCATCGTTCTTATTGGCATCAACAATGTGGCAGCGGTCTACACCATGTTGGCAGGCGCTCTTTGATCTTTCAATAACGCCGCGTAATGATTCTGAATTTTCTGCAACAAGTCCTGAAGGATCGCGTTGGTCCGTGGCGGAAAGTTCATGCAGATTGTTGCTGATTGAAGCTGCATCGCTATGCAGGTATATAAGTTTGTCAGCGCCGAGTGAGATTGCTGCCTGCATAGCAACGTCTTCTGACAGCAGGTTGAGCATTTCACCCGTGGGTGAGTATCCGACCGGTGTTAGCATTACAACCATTTCTGCGTCGAGCAGGGTTCGAATTTTCTGCACTCTGAGCTTTCTAACTTCACCAGTGTGTTGGTAGTCGACACCGTCTCTGATGCCATAGGGCTTTGCGACAATAAAGTTGCCGGAGGCGAGAGTGATCTGCGCGCCGGACATCGGTGAATCAGGCAGCCCGGTCGAGAATGAAGATTCCAGTATGCAGCGTATGTCGCCAGTGACGGATGTTATTGCTGGCAGCGATTCGGTGCTGGTAATGCGTACACTCTGTGTGGTGTCAGACTCAGCTCCAAATTGTATGGCTATGCTGCGTTTGGTCAATTCGGCATCAATCTGAGCGCGCATCCCATGCACCAGCACCAATTTAATACCTAAATGGCTAAGCAATGTCAGGTCGTGAATCAGTGAGGTAAACTCCGCAGATTCGAGCATGTCGCCGCTAAACCAGATAACAAATGTTTTGCCGCGGTGGGTATTTATGTACGGGGAAGTCTGGCGCAGCCAGTCAATTGGCCAGCCAGAGGCGAACTTTTGGTCAGTTTGGTCGGTCATAAAGTTGCCCGTATACTACGGAGATAGGCTGCCTTGATGTTTTTCAAATTATCCTTACGGGCAGGCCGCTTGATTTGTCTTTATTTTGGTCGAAGTCGATATTGGGCACTATACTTCGGTTTAGAGAGAGAAAAATCCGAGTCCGTCGGGTAACTCCTCCGATTTTTCTGCCTGCAGTCAGCTGACTGTCCAGCCAAACCAACCGGTAAACTACTTTGCGAATCGTATCAAAATTACTTCTTGTGCTGGTGTTTTTAGTTACTTCCAGGCTTGCCACGGCTCAGGATGGCAATGCATTGTGGGCCAATGTGGTCGCCAAAACAGCCCCCCAGGTCGTCTCGCTGCAGGTTTCCTATGTGCGAGACTTTGTAGAAGCTAATCAGGGAGTCAGCTCGGCAACCGGGTTTATTGTTGATGCTGAGAAAGGAATTATTCTGACCAACCGTCATGTGGTTGGCAGCGGGCCTGTCAATATGACGGCGACTTTCCAGAATCTTGAGCGCGTTGATGTGGTGCCACTCTATCGCGATCCGGTGCACGACTTTGGTTTCCTGCGTTATAACCCCGCGGATCTGAAACGAAATTCACCCCGCTCGTTAACGTTAAACCCGAAGGCTGCAACCGTCGGTACAGACATCAGGGTAATAGGCAGTGATGGTGGTGAACAGCTGTCTATTCTGGCCGGCACTATAGCGCGAGTTGATCGTCGCTCACCCAACTACGGACGCTACGGCCATAACGATTTTAACACTTTCTATCTACAGGCAGCTTCGTCAACATCGGGCGGCTCTTCAGGTTCACCGGTATTGAATCAGAAGGGTGAGGTGATAGCTCTCAATGCCGCTGCCAATAGCAGTACGGCGAGCAGTTTCTTCTTACCGCTGGATCGGATTGCATATGCACTTGAAATGCTGCAGGCAGAGAAACCGGTTGCGCGTGGTACGGTACAGACAGTTTTTGAACAACGACCTTATCGCTTATTGCGGCGTCTTGGGCTTGATGATCAGACAGCGAGAGATATGCAAAACCGTTTTCCTGAAAGCAATGGCATGCTGCTGGTCAGGCAGGTGTTGCCAGGTGGAGTGGCGGCTGCAGTCCTTGAAGAAGGTGATATTTTACTGAGTGTAAATTCAGAGCCACTAAGTGACTTTGTAAAGCTTGCCGAGCTACTCGATTCATCGGTTGGCAAGGAATTGACTTTTGATGTTGTGCGTCGCGGAGTCACAATGAGCCTTGCACTTATGGTGCAGGATCTCGAGGCGTTACAACCAGCGCAACTATTGGAGCTGGGAGACTCGGTTCTGCATAATGTTTCTGTCCAGCGTGCACGTGCAATGAACCTCCCGCAGTCAGGTGTGGTGGTTGCCAAGTCAGGTTATGAGTTTTCCCGAGGTGGTGTGCCCCGAGGTGCATTGATAACAAGCCTGAACGGCAATTCGATCGCAAGCGTTGAAGACATACTCTCGCAAGTTGATGAATCTGGCGATAATCAGGACTGGCGATTACGCTATGTGATGCCTGGCAGTGAATACACGTCTTCTATTGGTGTGGTTGAGGTTAACTCAAAATGGTTTGCTGCAAGATCGTGCGACAAACGCGATAACGTACGCTTCTGGGACTGTGACGAAATCGCACTATCACCAGACACTGCTGCTCCTGATGCATTGCAAAATGTTGTGCTGCCAGGCTACCGAGATGAGCAAATTCAATCTGTAGCACCGTCGCTTGTGCGGTTGGCTTTTGATATTCCTTATACGGTTGATAATGTTTATGCCAAAAGCTTCAGTGGTGTCGGGCTGATAGTTGACGCTGAGAGAGGATTGGTGGTTACTGATAGAAATACAGTGCCGGTTGAGATTGGTGATCTCGAGATGACTTTCTTTTCTACTTACAAAGTACCTGGCAAAGTAGTTTATCTGCATCCGCTGCACAATATCGCTTTGCTGCAGTACGACCCTGCACTACTGGGTGATGTTGAAATTCAGGCACTGCCATTGGCGGACGAGTTTCCGTCTGTGGAAACACCGCTTGAGATGATTGGCTATCGTAGTGACGGTACAATCCGTAAACAGACAGCCGCTAATATTAACGAGGTTACGTTGTACTTTAATACACCGCGGTTTTCGCGTTTTCAGCAAGTGCCAGTGGATGTATTGAATGTGACACTTGGTGGTCCGACGCTTGGTGGTGTGCTCCTGGATGACGGTGGCACGGTGCAGGCAGTTTGGCAAAGCTTTGCTTATCAGGATGGTGATGATATCAGTCAGGGCGAATGGGCAATGCCGGCAGCTCTGGTCAACGATACGTTGCAACAGTACTTGTCTAACGAGCCTTACTATATTGCACCGGGTAAGTTTGAGTACAATTCACTCGAAGTCGCGCGTGAGCGTGGTCTGCCAGATGAATGGATAGCGAAGATCGCAGCGGCCGGTGCAGTTCACCGACGTGTGATGACTGTGAGTCAGTCTGTGAGTGCTGCAGCTGACGGAAAGCCTGCAGCGGGTGATCTGGTGGTAGGTGATGTGTTGCTGGAAGTCGATGGTGTAATACCAGGTGATTTTCGTGACCTTGAGGCGCGATTTCAATCTGAGAAAGTCATGGTTACAGTACTGCGTGACGGTGAAGTTAAAACCCTTGAAACTTCAACTTTGAAATATGATGATGGCGGTACTAAAAGAGCAGTTATATGGGCCGGCTCATTAATTCAGGAACCCCACTTTGAAATTGCCTATCAACGTGGAAACTACACCAGTGGCGTGTTTATTGGCGGCACACTGGCGGGTTCTCCATCTATACAAGACAGTTTGTACCGCAACCGTTTTATTACCGAAGTAGACGGAGTGGCTGTGAATTCTATCGATGACTTTGTTCAGGAAATTTCCAGTAAGGAGCCGGCTAATCCGGTGAGCCTTACCGTGATCGCTATGAACGGATACCGGTCGGTAGTCAGTGTGCAGCCGGAATATAACTTTTGGCCGACCGTTGAAGTGTCTTTCGATGGCGAAAAGTGGCGGCGTAAAACGCTGAGCCCTGATCAGGTTGCTGCCGCAGAATGATACGCGGTATCGCAGATGCCGGGTAATGCGAATGCCAGGTAATTCGCATGCCGAGTAATACCGATATAATTGTGGTTGGCGGTGGTATGGTGGGTGCGATGACAGCACTGGCCTTTGCTCACTGCGATCTGGCGGTGGCAGTGATAGAGAAAAAAGCGCCTGCCCGTTTCGATGTTCTGGAACACGATATTAGAGTTTCAGCGATAAGCCATGCAACGCTTGAGATGTTTAAAGCAGTGGGTGCGTGGCAGACCATGCATGGCACGAGAGTATGTCCGTACAAGCGTATGTTGGTGTGGGATAGTGCAAGCACTGCAAAAACACGTTTCAATAGTGCTGATATCGGATACCAGCAACTCGGGTATATTGTTGAGAACAGCCTTATTCAATCCGCGCTGTGGCAACAATTGCAGCAGCATGCCAATGTTGAAATTCATTGCCCCACTTCGATCGCAACACTTGATCTGCAAGACGACATGGCATCATTAACGCTTGATAGTGGACAAACACTGAGTGCCGGGTTGGTTGTTGCGGCAGATGGATCGCAGTCGACTGTGCGATCACTGGCTGGAATTAAAATCGATGGTGAGAGCTATCAGCAACACGCTCTTGTAGCAACGGTAAAAACAGAAATTTCACAGCAGGATATTACCTGGCAGCGTTTTACTGATACCGGGCCACAGGCGTTTTTGCCACTGGTGGGTAATCGTGCATCAATGGTTTGGTATCACACCGCAGAGCGCGTTGCAGAGTTAAAAGCGTTGTCAGAGTTCGATTTTATCAGCGAGATGGAGTCTCAATTCCCGGAGCAACTGGGAAAATTGTTATCAATTGAGCAAGTTGGTAGTTTTCCACTGCAATGGAGTCATGCGCAGCAGTATGTGTTGCCGCGTTTTGCATTGGTTGGTGATGCGGCCCACGCAGTCCATCCGCTGGCCGGACAAGGTGTAAACCTGGGAATGCTTGACGCATCGACACTCGTTCAGTGTGTTGTCGAAGGCATGACTCAGGGCAGAGAAGTCGGCGACATTCGTGCACTGCGTCGTTATGAACGGTGGCGGAAGCCGTCGAATGAACTGATGATCCGGATGCTGGACGCTATTCAACAGGCGTTTCAACCACAGCAACGCTCAGCGATTCAGGGAGGTTTGCTCAAAGCAGCAAGAACAGCAGCGCTGCGGCTGGCCGATAGTGTCGGGCCGGTAAACAAAACTTGTATGCGAGCCGCTATGGGATTAAGTGGCGAGCTGCCTGATCTTGCTCGCGGTCGTTTGCCGGCGGCGATATCAAACCCGTTGTAGGCAAATTGCATTGACTCCGGGTATTGCGTTTCGCGCTTGTTAAATTTTCTTACCCAGCTTATGTGTGAATGGGCTGAATGTGTACAATCGCGTTTTGCGACTGCTGGTTTGCTGCCGCTGGCGAGGACTGGTTTGTATGAATACTAAAATCTTTGACGTTTTCACTCCGTTGTATGCATTGGGATAGCTCATGTCACTAAAGGGCAGCAAAACAGAAGCTAATTTGAAAGAGGCTCTCAGAGCCGAATCTGAAACGAACAGACGATACCTTTATTTTGCTTCCAAGGCCGATGTCGAGGGTCATAACGATATTGCACATCTTTTTCGCTCGACGGCCGAGAGTGAGACTGGCCATGCGCACGGCTTACTGGAGTATCTTGAAGAGTGTGGTGATCCGGCAACAGGAATGCCGTTTGGAGGTACCGAAGCAAATCTCAGATCAGCGATTGCCGGTGAGACTTATGAGTACACTGAAAAATATCCTGCCATGGCGAAGGAAGCGCGTGAGGAAGGGCATAATGAAATTGCTGACTGGTTTGAAATTCTGGCAAAGGCAGAAGAGACGCACGCGACACGGATGCAGAAGTTGTTGGATGAGCTTGGTGGGCAGTAATGTGTGGGTGTGGTAGAGGGTGTTACTGGCTGCAGAGCGCCAGTTGCCTCGAGTTGCTAATGGCGCTGTGTCGGACAACTAAGAAGTGGTTTAACTCGTAGTCTCACTTTTAGTCTTTGAGTACCTTAATAATCAGATCGATGCCTGCGACGTTTTCATTGCTGTTTATTCCGTCGACGTCTGAGACATCGATACTAAGGGGTGTTATATCGCGTATTTCACCAGTTTCCACATTAAGTATGTGGTGGTGTTGGTGAGTATTAGTGTCGAAGATGATACGTTGCGGATCAAATGCGACTTCTTTGAGGATACCTTCTTTAACGAACAACTTCAGGGTGTTGTAGACCGTTGCTTTAGATACGGTAGCAGTCGTGGCATCATTATTTACCCGCTCCAGAATTACATCTGCGGAAAGATGCTGTTCCTTTTCGAACATATGTGTAGCAATTGCCACGCGTTGGCGTGTCGGCTTTATTCCGTGCTCAGATAAAAATTCACCAATACTATTGTGATCGGCAGCGATTTTAGCTGGCGGTGTTTGGGATATAGCATCTGTGTTGTGCATGAATGATCGTACCCTACTAACTGTCAGTAATTATTCGGTAAATATATTGTTATGTCTACCAATTTGAGTGTGGTTTGACGCGATTGCGCAAGATTGAGTGGCTAAAGTTGTGCGGATAGCATTTATGGTCTGGTCGTTTGGGCTGTGAGAGAAACAGTGTCCGGCAGCGGTTTTGGTTCTCTAATAAGGTAGAATTGGTCTACGCCACATCATGAGATGTCTTATGGTGGCGGTGGCTGAAAAAATGTCGTTTTTTTCGTTTGCCGTCGTTGCTGCCTTCCCTGATTGCCTGAAGGTGGATTTATGATTTTTGTGCTTCTTGTGTTTTTCTTTCGGGGCTTTTCTCTTCGCGAGGATTGTCTGCGAATAAGAACACGAAACAGAAGCTGAAGAGTAAAATGTCAGAAAACAGAAAAGTTGGATTTGTAAGTTTGGGTTGCCCGAAAGCTCTGGTCGATTCTGAACGGATACTCACGCAGTTGCGGACCGAGGGGTATGAAATTGAACCAGATTATCAGTCATCTGATCTGGTTATAGTTAACACGTGCGGTTTTATTGATAGCGCGGTGGAAGAATCATTTGAAGCAATTGGTGAGGCTCTGCACGAGAATGGTCGAGTCATTGTAACCGGGTGTCTTGGTGCAAAAGCGGGTGAGATAGAGGCGCGCTATCCGAAAGTACTATCAGTAACCGGGCCTCAGGCATATGAACAGGTAATGGATGCAGTACATGAGCATTTGCCTCAGACGAGTGACCATGATCCTCTGATTGATCTTGTACCTCCGCAAGGAATAAAGCTCACCCCTAGACACTACGCATATTTGAAAATATCTGAAGGTTGCAATCATAAATGCAGCTTTTGCATTATTCCGTCCATGCGAGGCAGGCTCGTCAGCCGATCTGCGGCAGATGTGTTGAGTGAAGCAGAACGACTGGTAGCTGCAGGCGTTAAGGAGATTCTCGTTATCTCTCAAGACACCAGTGCCTACGGTGTGGATGCGAAATACTCAACATCATTCTGGAATGGCCAGCCCGTTAAAGCTCAATTGAAATCTTTGTGTGAATCGCTATCGCAGTTTGGAGTTTGGGTCAGACTGCACTATGTATATCCTTATCCGCATGTAGATGACATTGTGCCGTTAATGGCGGAGAACAAAATTCTTCCCTACCTGGATATACCTTTTCAACATGCAAGTCCCCGTGTATTAAAGGCGATGAAGCGTCCTGCTGCCTCAGAGCATAACCTTGACCGTATAAAAGCATGGCGTGCAATTTGTCCAGACATTACTTTGCGAAGCACTTTTATTGTCGGGTTTCCGGGTGAAACGGAAGCCGAGTTTGAAGAGTTGCTGGACTTCATAAAAGAGGCCCGACTGGATCGGGTTGGCTGTTTTCAGTACTCACCTGTTGAGGGTGCCACCGCGAATGAACTCTCTGACCCGGTCCCTGCTGAACTTGCCGAGGAGCGCTGGCATCGGTTTATGGAAGCACAGGCGCAGATAAGTGCGGACCGGTTGGCACAAAAAGTCGGTCGTACTATGCAGGTATTGATAGACGGCTACGATGATGCAGGTAATGCTATTGCGAGAAGTGCAGCTGATGCTCCGGAAATAGACGGGTCTGTAATTGTAGAAGGTGCAGCAGGTGCGTTTGCAGTCGGAGAATTTGCCGAGGTTAAAGTGACTGAGTCTGGTGACTATGATCTGTGGGCGTCTCCTGTTGCAGCCATTGCCGGTTAGCTGCTCAACGCAATTTTTTGTCGTTCTGACCTGACAGCTGTAAGGCTGCTTACTTTTCACAACAGTATTGGTCAGTGCGAGGCACAAAGCGCAGCTACATAATTTTCAAACGCCACTAGGCATCGATAGCGATGTCTCTTCTTGCAGTCGACAGTGATACGGTAAACCCTGCAATTACATCTATAAGTGATAGCAGTGTCAGAATCAAAAATGTAGCAGAACCCATCTCACGCAGAACGATAAATTCAATCAGGAAAATAACAAACACCACCAACGATAGCAGGTGGTCAACTAACGCCTGGAAATTTGTGCGAGTCGACTTGAGTATTTCGATATACAAAATACATATGCCGGCAATGATAAAGAAGATATTCCAGGTGATCTGCAGCGTGGCTTTTGAAGACGGAATAAAAAATGATGCGAGCACGGAGTCAGGAATATAGTTATCCGGAGTGCTGGAAAACACAATCACATTGTAGCCGAACAGCAAAAACGCATTCAGCGGTATGGACAGTAATGTCTGCACTAAATAATTACCTGAATGCCTGTCGTTGGTT
>CAYPDN010000145.1:0-9089 GCA_964409445.1 uncultured Granulosicoccaceae bacterium | reverse complement strand
GCGGGTCAGAATATAAGGGCTATGCGACCATTAGCTGTCACTAAAGGCTCAGTACAACCCTGGTTGCGATTGCGATTCTGTATACGATCTCGGTAATGCTGGACGCAAGCTGCAAGTTTTTGGTTGGTGCTTCCGGCAACACTAATATTTCATCACCCGACTCTACAGGGGCGTCACCAGCGTCAATCACTCGACCATCCTGCTTAACCAGCAGAATATTTTTTCGGTTAGCATTGTTTGAGAAATCACCAGCCCTGGAAATGTAATCGTTAACCGAATTGCCTTTCTCCCACAAGAACGCTCTCGGTAATCGAACTTCCCCGGACACCAGAACGCTTGGGCTCCTGCGTGGAATAAATATCGTATCGTCGTTCTCAAGAACGATGTCAGCGATTTCGTCTTCAGACACCACTACCAGGGTTCCCTGAGGCTCAACCAAAGATCCTTTCTTAACAAAAGCTTCAATCAATTCTGCTTCCTGAATCCTGATCTGGGACTCGACATCGGTGCTGGAGGACGCCGTAAAATACTCCGCCTCAAGACGTTTCAGACTGTTTTTTATGGCACTTTTCTGCCGTACCGCAATACTCTTTCTCTTCACAAAAATCCGCTCATAGGCGCTAAGTTTTGGATCTACTTCGATAAGATCCAGCACTTGCCTGAGCGTTGCACGTCGGTTGACTGTGATCGCAGATGCACCATTGAAAGTACCATCGATATTGATACTTATATTTCGCTCATTGACATCAGAGCGGAACGAAACTACATCACCATTGCCAATAAGCCGATCCTTAAATACTTCGAGCGGCAGGTATTCGAACACGCCTTCGCCACCTCTAATCTGATTCACTGCCGCATGAGTTACGCCGGACGCCGGTGAAGATAACGCTATAACATCACTACCGGTAATTGTATCGCTTACGAATTCGAAGCGATTTGGCTTAGCAGCATCACCGCCGACAAACACCGTATGCATAAGCGGCTTAACAACGATGGCATCACCTTCTTTAAGCACAACATCAGGAATCACTCCGTCACGAATAAAGTCATATAGGTCAATCACTGCAATAGCTTTGGAATCTCTTAAGACTTCAATCTTGCGAAAACTACCACTGGCAGCGTCAATACCACCAGCTCTGTCAATGTAATTCAGTACCGAACTGCTTGGAGATCCAGCATATTTACCGGGCCTGTGAACAAAGCCTGTCACATAGACACTGGCAGATTGTGCAGTTATCAGATTGGTGTACACTTCAACATCATCGGTGTAAACGCGTGCAATTGCAGCTTTAACAGTGCCGTTAACATTGGAATTCTTGACCCCGCCAAGCTTGACCGGACCGACGTCAGGAATAAAAATATTCCCCTGTGAATCGACAACCTGTACTTCGTCAAAGGTTGTAGCTCCCCAGATTCGAACTGCTACCCGGTCACCGACACCGACAATGTAGTCTGAATTAAGACCCTGTGTTTCGGAAGCTGAGAAACCGCCACCAAACAAGGTATGGCCGAACGGCTGAGTTTCACTTCGAATCTTATCCAGTTGCTCGGTCTTCTGCTCATCGAACAGGGCGCTTCGAGTATCTACTGCGACATCTGTTGATTCGACTGTGGTTTGGGCAGCAAGCTGTGGAGAGAGCGTCAACACAGCCAGCAACATCAGTAACTTTCGCATGATTGTTTTTACCCTGTTCTTATAAACCGGATTAAATAGCAAAATCTATATGCTCTTTGATAGCAGCCCGGAACAATGCAAAGATTGCATAGAGCAAAAAGGACAGCAAAACAGCGCTGAATGTATCAATCAAGCGATCAGGCTCGGTTGAAGAGGTTGGTAAACTCGGCTTTACAAAAGTCGCGAGGTAACGTTTTTTAGTCTGAGACTCAACCCTTGCCGCTTCCAACGCAAGCAATGCAGCTGCATAGCGTTGTCGACCCAACTCTTCTTCGACCAAAATTGGCTTGAATCTCTCGATCGCTGTACCCACTCCTCGGTCATTCGACAAACGCGATCGCTCACGCTGTAATTCTTTTTCAATGCCATTAATCCGGTTTTTCAAGGCTCTGACTTCTGCCGAAGACTCGCGCATATAAGCAGCTTTTTCGGTAAATAGCGCCCTGGTTTCTGCAAGTTTACTTTCAAGCGCTGCGATAAGTCCGGCAATTGAAGAGGCGTCAGTACCCGGATTAATCGACTGATTCTGACTAGTAAACTCAGACAAGCGGGCAGATACACTTTTGGCATTGGCAATTGCATCATCCACCTCTTTCTGCGCTGCCTGCAAAGTATCTTCAACTATCCGATCAGACAAACGATTAATCAAAAGTTCGCTGCGCGCTATGATTTCTGAGTTGATATCGTGAGCCAGTTCAGGCGAAAACGCTCTAGTTGTAATTGATATAATCGAGCTTGTTTCCTCATAATTAATATCTATCATGCCGCGAAGGTATTCGAGATATTCCTCGTCATTGGATTGATCGTTAAGACGAGAGACAAAATCCAGAGAACTGTCTGAATAGTGTTCGCGCAACCTCAGTTTTTCATCCAGATATAACGCCATCTCCATCGACTCGATGTAGTCTGATACCACTAACACATCTTGTGTATCCGGGTTGCTGAGCGGCAGCAAGCCACCAAGAGACAAATTCGATACAGACTGATTGCCGCTGCGCAAAACCACACCTGATTCCGACACATAGCGATCAGAGGCGATGAAACCGAAATAACTGATAGCAATCAGCACCGGAACCATCGCCGCAACAAGTATTCTAAATGCAACCGGATTCAAGCGGCACTCTTCTTAAATAATATATTTCGGTACAACATAAAGGCTTTATCCAGATCATCAAAGTAATGTAGCCGACCATCATGCAGCACGGTTGCTACATCACAGTTTTTACGGATGGTTTGTTCATTGTGGGATACCAAAATCACAGATGAAGTCTGACGCCTTTGCTTAAAGATCTGTCGAAATTTTTCTTTCAATCTGGCATCACCCGTCTCCAAAGCCTCATCGACCAGGTAGTATTCAAAATCCAGTGCGTAACTCAGCGACATCGCAAAACGTGATTTCATTCCGGCAGAGTACGAGGATAGCGGGCGATCAAAATACTGTCCGAGTTCAGCGAAATCATTGGTTTTACGTTCGACGTCATCGAATGGCGCGCCGTAAATGCGAGCCACGAACCTTGCATTTTCCCTGCCTGTTAGTGTCCCTTGAAAACCACCGGAATATCCCATTGGCCAGGATAATTTGCTGGTCCGGACCACTTTGCCCTTGTCAGGTTTTTCCGAACCACCAATAATACGGATCAAGGTACTCTTACCCGCTCCGTTGGCACCGAGCACACCGACACTTTTGCGGTAGGGGAACTTGAAAGTAATATCATTCAGCACCAGGTGCGATCGATCACCCAGACCATAAGACTTCGTAACGTTTTCGAGCGCAATCACGAGCTACTTCCGCTGTCTCTCGAATACCATAAGCAGCATCAGTCCGAAGCTGATCTGAACAAGGGCAAAAACCATTACGTAGTTGAGATCGATATAGCGACTTTCGAAATTTTCAAACAGTGACGCTCGGATCAGTTCAGTACAGTGCATCAGCGGGTTATAAAGCACTATATCCCGCGCCACGGGTGGCAGCATGCTCGCGGAGAAAAAAAGACCGGATGTAAGAAACAAAGGGCGGCCCAGCAATGGCTGTGAAATCGACTGCAAAAATTCATAGCGAATACTAAAAGCACCAAGCACCAGCCCTAAACCGAAGCCAAGCAACACCATCATAGCAAAGCCGATCATGACGCCCATTGGGTCTTCAACGTTGAAGGTAAAACCAAAAAAATACAATCCAATCAACAGAGTGAAGAAAACGGTAACCGAAACCAACGTCGTTAAAATGAGTTTTGATACCAGTAAATCCATTCTGGTTACCTGAGGGAACATCAGTAAAGACTGATGACCCTGCGTACCCTGTACCACTTCACCAAATACATCGCGAAACATAAAAAACGGACTAAACCCTGCGACGAAAAACAACGGCACTGGAATTCCACCCTGTGATTCGCGTCCTATTAACTGAAAGCCTGCAACGAAAATGGAAATAAATAAAAACGGTTCTATCAACGCCCACATAAACCCAAGGCGTCGGTTCCCGTAACGCGATTTCAACTCTCGCAAAATCAATGCATGCAGCACACGACACTGCACTGTAAAAGCGCTTTCAGGTGAATGTAACGCCTGATCGGTTGACATATCAGTCGCCGTTAACGCACAAACGACGACAGTGGAATTTCTGTCCACCCGCGAGATTCATCCTGACAGCTGACTCCCGCAACATCCCGTCCATCGACAAACTCAGAGAATCGACGGCATACTCTGCCATTGGCCGAAAAGTATTCCGATTCAACAACCAGCTCAACCGTTTTCCCTGAGAGCTCGTCGCTATATATTTGTGGTACTCCAATAGATGCCAACGCTACCGCTTGCGTACGCGCAGTGTTCGCAGATGATGCAGCTATAGAACTCTGATCAAATACCGGTAAATTGTTCTTATCCGGAGTTATTGAGCATCCGTTTGCTGCAAGCACACAAAGCGATAGTCCAATTACCTTAGTCAGATTCATATCATTCACCACCACTGAATATTTCAAGAATACCGCAGATAGTTTCACGCTCACCTTCACGAGCAGATATCACGACCAGTGCTCTGACCTTGTTCTCACGCATCAGATTCTCAGCATCTTTAATTGATGATTCTGCCGACACGCATACCGGGTCAAGTGACATGAATTCACTCACCGGTTGTTCCATCACCGATGCGCCGGATAACAACGCACGCCTGAGATCACCATCGGTGAAAATACCCAGCACTTTGTGATCTGTATGGACTACAACCAGTCCGAGCCGCGACGATGTCATAGCCATCACAGCTGTTGAGATTGAATCAACAGGAGAGCACAGTGGCACATTCTCATTTTGCATCACATCGCGAACTTTCGAATGCAGGCTCTTACCTAGCATGCCTCCCGGATGAAACTGTGCAAAATCTGCCGGGGCAAAGTTCTTAGCCTTCATTAAAGCTACTGCCAGAGCATCACCAACAGCCATAGTCACAAGGGTGGAAGTAGTCGGCGCAAGGTTGTTCGGACACACCTCTCGTTCAACCGGCAATACCAAAGTGACATCAGCAGAATCACCAATACTAGAGTTGTGTTTACCAACCAGGCTGATAATTTTGTTGCCGAAGTACTTTATAGACGGCAGAAGTTTTACGACCTCCTCCGTACCACCCGAATTCGAAATCAGAAGTACAACATCAACCGGTGTGATCATGCCCAGGTCGCCGTGGATAGCATCAGCAGGATGAACGTAGAAAGCCGGTGTTCCGGTAGAAGCCAGGGTGGCGGCAATTTTTTGACCGACAATACCGGACTTACCCATCCCAATGACTACCACACGTCCGGTAGACTGCACGATAAGCTGGACTGCAGCATCAAATTCAGGGCCCAATCCGGCAGCAATACTGGCAAGTGCCGCAGATTGCGCGAGAATAGACTCCCGCCCTATTTGTAGTGTGTCTGTTTCAGATATTTCATTCTGATTTTCAGCCACTGTAATGACATCCGTCAATTGAACCCCTGCTCTTCAAGCCTAAGCATTTTCGATTGTTAAGACCAAAAGGTGGGATTGCAATTTACACGCCGTGAGTGAACCATAAAATTCAGTAACCCCGGCAAAGAACGGATTTATTGTTGAACACCAGGGTGTGAGATAAGGAACTGAAGCTATCGAGTCAGTTCACGCAATTGTCGCTGGACTACTTCGCGCTCGAAAGTGGCACCGTTAGGCGTGCTCAGTGCCTGCAGATAATATTCCAGCGCTCTGTCTGGCTGTGCTGCGTGTTCAAGGCTGACCGCAAGGTTAAAGTAGTAATCTGCCGGCGGTGGCATATCCTTGACGCTAGCCAGAGATTGAATAAACATCTCACTGGCTTGTGACCATCTGTTGGCCTGAGCGTAATAGTGCCCCACAATCGAATAGAGTATTGCAGGTTCATTAGCATTCTTTTCAATATGCGTTAGCAGCTCAGTTTCTATCATAGTCGAAGTCTCAGACAAGCCGAGCATTGCAGAAAATGCCTCCTGATCATCTGCATTAATAGACAACAGATGACGGCATCGGTCTGCCGCAAGTTTGTACTGACCCAGTGCTGTAGCAGACGCAGCAACACCGAGATTGGCATCACGATCAAAAGGATTCAGCTGTAACGCCTGGCTGTACAAATCGCGAGCAAGTACATGATTTCCAGCAATATAAGCATTGTAGCCATTAACTACCAGCCGCTTCATCTCAGCAGCAAGCGGTTTTACATCTGTAGATGCAGATTGTGTAGCTAAATGGTTCGTACTTATCATAATGTCCGCTGATCGATTTTTATCTTCAGTGATATCCACGAAAGGCTGCCAGGGCTCATCCGCCTTTCCGTGGCTGCCAAACTCTACCTGCAGTCTAAGCTCATGATTCTCGAGCGCAAGAAAATCTATCTGTTGAGTTTGCTCTTGTAACTTCATTTTTAGATCAGCAATCTCATCAACCGGGTTCTGCAGTGCAACAAGTTTGATTGGTACTATAGCTTCAGATCCATCCCTGCCATTACCGTCTATTGTCATTTCCGGATTAGCAAAGTCAGAACTGGCAGAATCCGGGATCGTTTGAGTTGGAGCGGCCGCATCCCCCGTCGAATCACTCGACGCAGCATCGATATCTTTTTCCAACACCGGAGTGACGCTGCCAATTTCACTGTCTGTCAATCTTTTCGCAAGTTCGGCATTTGACGCTTTCAGCTCGTTCAGATAAACCCCCAATTGGAGCTCGCTGCGTTGCAACCATACTAGAAACCCGCCAGCAAAAACTACTGTCGACAAACAACAAGTAAAATAGAACAGCGGATCGATATTTTCTAAAACACGCTGCCAGTAACTTTTTTGTTGAAGTGATTTTGATGCCCGGTGCTCAACTTTTCCGCTGACTACTTCAACACCCACTGCACCCTTTGCATAACTAACACTTCGCTCCGACTTGATTTTACTCTCTGCCACAGCGTCTATGGATTCTGGTAGCAATTCCATAGCTATCACTACCCCTCTTTAATCAATCGTTGTGTAGCACGATAATCAGGAATCAGATGCGAATCTGTAACAGCTTTTTCGTTGCCATCGGGTGTCCTGTTAGCTCTATGATTAGAGCTATCGATTACTGTAGGCCGCAGAAAAATCAACAACTCAGTTTTTTCTATTTCGCTCGTTTTATGGGAAAAGAGCTTACCCAATATCGGCAGACCGCCGAGTCCCGGAACAACGGTTGTGCGGTTATCTACTTTGTTTTGCATTAACCCACCTATAATTGCGACGTTACCACTTTGCACTCTGAGGAGAGATTCCATCTCTCGCACCTGAATCTCCGGAATCAGATTGCGAACCTGGTTCTGTCCTGCGAGTGCCGGGCCTGGATCTTCTGCAAAATTTAAAATTCTGGAAATTGTTGGTCGAACATTTAAAATCACTTCCTTGTCCTTACTAATAAACGGCGTTACATTCATAACCAGGCCCACAGGCACCGAGTGAACTGTACTATCAACTACCGTTCTTTCGTCGCCATTCTCACGAGCCAATCGATCTACCTCAAAGGTAAAATACACTCGATTATCGACCACCTTGAGTACGGCAGGTTGATTGTTCATGGCAATAATTTTTGGGCTCGACAAAACCTGAACATCACCGAACTGTTGTAGCAACTTGAGAGTCGCCGAAAGATTACCGAGAATAGAGCCCGGATTGCTGTAGCTTAAAAGTGCTGTTGCTGGTGTTAGTGCTTCTGAAGCCTGCGGTAACCCGGCAAGGAGTTGAGTAAAATCAAAATTTGCACCTGAGTCGCTGCCGCTATTTAGCACTTGCCAGTCAACGCCCGACTCAAATTTATCATTCAAAGTAACTTCCACAACAGTCGCTTCTATAAGAACTTGTCGTTGAGCACTGAGTACTACTTTATCAAGCAGAGATTTTATAGATCGATGCTGAGCATCGCGAGCGCGAACGGTAACAACGCCCGACTCCTTATTAACAAAAACATTTTCACTACCGGTACTTCCGGACTCGATTTTTTCACCAAGTATTCCACTGATACTTTCAGTGACAGACTCCCAGAATGAGTTCTCAGATCTATTTTCTACAAATAACTGTGAACCATTACTTCCAGGCAGAGCAGAAGCGTTGCTTTCAATACTGGTACTCATCGATCCGATTTGAGTCGCAAGATCTACTCTACTCTCAGACAATCGACGCATATTGAGATAGTCTATTTCATAAGTACGAATTAGCGGCTTGTCTTCCAGCACTAGAAGTCGCTCTCCATGCACTTCATAACGCACTGGTGCCTGTCGATTTATCTGCTGAAGAATAAATTCAAGTGGTTGGTTAATTACACTGAGGGATATATCACCTTCAATATCACCAACAAAGCTGACCCTGGTTTGCGAATCAAGAGCGATTGTCTGCAGAATTTCTTTGACGGGTATGTTGTCTGCCACAACAGAGTACAAATTTTCTTTAACAGGCACCGTAGTGGCGATACTGACTGTATCTGTCTTACCCGGCGCAATTTTTCCCAGCACCTGAGGTTGCGACAATGATGATATTGGCGTAACTGAACCGGAATTCGGTATTAAGTCCGGAATCGATGCCGTATCGGAAATTCTATTTTGTCTGAACTCTGTGTCAACGCCCGCATCAGAGCTTTGCTTTGCAGGTGTGACACTGCAAGCGACCAGGATCAACAGATTTAAAGCTGTTAAACTAATGAAACGTCGAGAATCTACTGCATACAACATACAACAACATCCGGAATATCGAGTCCGATCAGACTCCCCATGACTGCCGGACCATGATAATCAAAAAATAACCGCCAACGCTAGTACAAAGAAGTTATTTGATTGTGGAATCGCTACCGCATCACTCTAATTAAACCGACTTAATACAAGTGTTATGTTCAATATTGTTCTTGTAAATCCACAGATCCCACCCAACACAGG
>CAYPDN010000144.1:6635-9130 GCA_964409445.1 uncultured Granulosicoccaceae bacterium | reverse complement strand
GTGTACTCAAGCGATACCGATTGCGCTTTGATCGTGATGCCACGCTCACGCTCAAGATCCATTGAGTCGAGAACCTGGGCCGACATCTCACGATCATCCAGCCCACCACAGCGCTGGATAAAGCGATCTGCAAGCGTCGATTTGCCGTGATCTATGTGGGCAATGATCGAGAAATTTCTAATATGGGATTGCTGCATCAGTGTCGGGTACGCTCCGCAGCAAGCGACTGAATCAGGGCTTCGCGGTCAAAAAAGTGGTGGCAAATTTCTTCATTGCCAAGCTTCAACACTGGCACCAGATCATTATACTTCGCTTTTATGGTCGGATCCGAATCGAGGTCAATATCGATAAGGGTGACGGAATAGCTCAGATCATCCGAGAAGTCATTCAGGGTGTACAACATGTCTTCACACAAAGAGCAATTATGCCTTGTATAGAGAGTGAGCACGACACATTTCATCGCTATTTGGTCATCTCTATTTAGTCAACCCCATCGTTGTTTGCGCGATCAATGTGTCCACCCTTCGACTCTGTACTCGTCGAAAGGGTCTCTGCAGACAACAACGACCAGACTATTCAACCGTCATTGCAAGAAAAATTGGTCCCTGAGCTCGCTGTACGAGTATGGCAATACTCGAACCCGATTCAATGGCATCTACTGCTTTATCGAAATCTTCAGGGGATTTTATTGTTGCACTGTCGATCATGGTAATGACATCACCTTCACGAACCCCGGCCAGTGCCCCTGGTCCTTCTCCGACCTTGGTTACCACCACGCCTTCACCATCAAGACTTAGCGCTTCTGCGATATCTTCATCAACAGTTGTGACGTTTATACCAAGTTTGTTAGTGATTGCAGGACCCTTGGGCTTGCGTGCTTCAGTCAGCTCATTTGAGCCCGGCAGTTCGCCAATCAGTACATTCAGGCTAAGCCGTTCACCTTCTCTGATTACATCGACGGCTGCTTCAGTATTGGCTCGCACCTGACCGACAAGCGGTGGCAGAGCGCTGGACTTGTCGACATAGCCACCATTAAATCCGACGATAATATCGCCCACCTTAATATCTGAAGATGCCGCAGGGCTGTCAGGCAGAATTCTTGTAACCAGCGCTCCGTGCGCAACATCCATTGAGAACGACTCTGCGAGTTTGCGTGTGACCTCTTGAATAATTACTCCCAGCCAGCCACGAGACACCTTGCCGGACTCTTTGAGCTGATCCGAGATATCGATTGCCATCTCTATCGGTATAGAGAAAGACAATCCCATAAAGCCACCAGTACGACTGTAAATTTGTGAGTTGATACCAACAACTTCACCGTCAAGATTAAACAACGGACCACCTGAGTTACCCGGATTAATCGCTACATCTGTTTGTATAAAAGGCACATAATTTTCTCGCGGCAAAGAACGGCCGGTAGCGCTGACGATGCCTGCGGTCACGGAAAAATCAAAACCGAATGGAGATCCAATAGCGAGTACCCACTCACCAACGGCAAGCTCACTGGACTTACCAATGCGTGCCGCTGGCAAATCGGTTGCATCTATTTTAAGTACTGCAACATCGCTGCGAGGATCTCTGCCGATCAACTCCGCAACAAACTGACGCCGGTCGTGCAAACGCACGATGATTTCTGCAGCACCATCGACAACGTGATTGTTGGTGAGAATAAAACCGTCAGAGGAAACAATAAAGCCAGAGCCAAGCGAGGACGAATCAAACTGCACGTTTCTCAATCGATCTGCCGGTGGTACTTCAAAATTCTGTTCCTGAGAGCGTGGTGCATTTTGCTGCTCTTCAAGGAACTTGCGGAAGAACTCTCCAAACGGCGAATCGTCGTCGATCATCGGGCCCGGTCCCTGCTGTGACCGCTCCACATCACTGGAGGTGCTGATGTTCACCACCGACATGTGGTTTTGCTCTACCAGCTCGGTAAAGTCCGGCAGGTCAGCAGCTCCAGTCAACGGAATCCCGAGGATTGCCAGAAAACCTGCGATTCGAATTAAACGACCTACCAGCGCTGTGGCATTCATCTTCTACTCTCCAGAATCCCGGCGCTTCAAACTCGCGCGAGACTTTTCAGTATTTGGTTGACCAAAATTGCGGTCCGATTACTCTTTTTAAATCCACTCGTTGACACGGCTGCGAGGAACCGTCTAAATATCGCTGCGCACTATCAGTTGCTTTGTGACGAGTAATCGCAAAGCAGGTCCGAAGAAAAGGATTGCCCCGAGCCCGAGACCAAGACCACAAGCCGCTGCCAGGGCCACTAATGCTTCTGAATCCGGGTACAAAAAGCTGCAACTAACCGCGAAGAATAGCATAAGGATAGCTGGTGCGAGGTAGAACACCGATGACAATGCTAACAGTAAGCTCCCCGGAGCCTCTATCGCGATAGAATCACCCACTCTGACGGACTCAGTCTTACCGTCTGGCTTACCTGCACGGTGGGTGCCGGAAATCGCCAACAAGCCTGTCGGCAACTCGATTTTTAT
>CAYPDN010000144.1:0-6535 GCA_964409445.1 uncultured Granulosicoccaceae bacterium | reverse complement strand
TCGCCAGCTGACCAAGCTGGTCGGCATCAAACTCAGGAAAAGGTGTTTTTGGAGTAGACCTGCTAACAGAGACAGATTTAGTACCGGGCCAGATGCAAACTACATTTTCTGCATCGCGAATAATCTCACGCGCTTCACCGCTTAGAGACATCAGCCTTTCTCGCTCAACACCTCCAGCATAGCTGTGATAAATACGCATGGTTTCAAGCTCACCACCATGTGCAAATACAAATGCACCGGAATAAGTAAGCTCCTGCGAGGCCTTTGACATCTTATCGATAAGTTCACGGCCAGTGGCCATTGAATCTGCAAAAGATGCTGAAGTGACAAACAAGCAAAGGCTTGCAAGCCACACTTTCAATCGCCTTACATCAGGCCTTATATAAGGAGAATAAGTCACCAATGAAATCCTTATTGCTCATCATCCTGCATGGAATCGTAACCAACAACCCGGGAATGGGACATCATGCCGGTGATACGCCCCATACTTGCATCTTCAAGATGATTCGTCAGGAGGGTATTTAGCCGTTGTTCTATTTGCTCGTTGCGTGGCAAGTCGCTATCCATACGCCATCGTGTACCACGATTATCCATCGGAACTGCTGCCTGCAAAGATTGTACGTCAGTGCTTTGTGCACCTGAATCCTGCAACGCAACAGTTTGCTGCAACTCAGTAGTACTGTCTGGTAGCTCAGCTACCAAAGAACCACCTGGCTGATCGGTTTGTGAAAGCTGTGAGAACAATAAGGTCGCGCCGGCAAGGCTGGCGGCAAGACCAAGCCCGGCAACTGGCTTCCACAGTTTGAAGGGTTCGTTTTGCGAAGTGCTGGCAGCGCTTCGCATTGCACCGGAACTTCTACGATGAGCAGAACGCTGACGGGCATCGGCCATTGAAACTACCTGACCTGACTCCGCATAGTAGTCAGCTGCGTCTACGCTTAACAACTCTTCTGCTGCAATTTGACTACTGACGCGGGCGGCAAAGTCGGGCCGCAAAGCTGCGGTGTAGTCAGCTTGCATAACATCGCGAGTGAGGTGTGCGCACCGCCACGATAACATCGCGTCCTTATCTTTACAGGCGCGCTCGATCAGTTCGGCTTCCGTCATTCCGGCTTGCTCACCATCTGCAAGTGCAGACAACGCTTCCCTTAGCGATTGCGTATCATTACGATTCATATTCTGTTTCACCTGTTGATTCAGCCCTGTTTGCCTCAAACTTACCGGTATTATCGATTAGCGGGCGGAGCTGCTTATCAATTGCGTCTCTCGCTCTGAAGATTCTGGAACGAACCGTGCCAATCGGGCACTCCATGATTTCCGCAATCTCTTCGTAAGACATACCTTTCAGTTCTCTGAGTGTGATTGCAGCCTGTAGTTCCGCTGGCAAACTATTTATTGCCACTCTTACCGTTGCAGCAATTTGATCTGTCATCAGCTCGCTATAAGGATCGGCAATATCTCGCAATCCTGACGCGCTGTCGAAATACTCGGCATCGTCACTGTCCACACTTCCATCTGTCGGCCGCCTTGAAGCAGACACCAGATGATTCTTGGCTGTATTGATCGCAATGCGGTAAAGCCAGGTATAAAAAGCACTTTCGCCCCGGAAGTTCTTCAACCCGCGGTAAGCTTTGATAAATGCTTCCTGCGTCACATCCTGAACTTCGTGATGATCGTGGATGAAACGTGACACTAAATTGCCGATCTTGTGCTGGTATTTCAGGACCAGCAGATCAAACGCCTTTTTGTCACCCGCCTGAACCTTACGAACCAGGATCAGATCGTTACTTTTTTCACTCACAAGTACAGGCCCAAAGCGACTTCAGCCACCGGTAAGACGGGCCATATCCCGATAAGTTCTTGGGAATTTCCATTTTTACGCTGTTTTTCGCTCTACTTCAGTCAGAATGCCAATTATGCCCAATAATCACTCGCTACTGCCAGCAAATTACTCAGCTGAAATCACGCAGAAAATGCTGGCGATAATGAGCCATTTCATCAATTGAATCGCGGATGTCACTCAGTGCCAGGTGTTTGGACTCTTTCACGAAGCTTGTGGATACTTCCGGCGCCCAACGCTGGGCCAGGATTTTAAGCGTGCTTACATCCAGATTCCGGTAGTGAAAGTACGCTTCCAATTCTCTCATATGGCGCGCCATAAAACGCCGGTCCTGGCAAATACTGTTGCCACACATCGGGCTGCATCCGGCAGGCACCCACTTTGCGAGAAATTCGATAGTAGCACGCTCAGCATCAGACTCTGAATTATCGCTGGCCTTAATGCGATCAACCAGGCCTGAGGACGTATGGTGTGAAGTGTTCCATTCATCCATATTGTCGAGCAAAGTGTCAGGCTGATGAATAGCAACAACTGGCCCCTCGGCCAGTATTTCCAGATTTGAATCAGTAATAATTGTCGCGATCTCGATAATTCGATCCTGATCCGGATCCAGTCCCGTCATCTCAAGGTCTATCCAGATCAAATTATCACTGCTCAATTTTGCCACCTGAAAACCTCTCTGCTATCTATATCGGCCCCAGAGTACAATGGTGCCCATGCAGCATCAATTACATACAAGTTGTGTTAACACCTGTCTCGGTTGTATTGGCGGTTACTGCGCGCAACGGAAACTTAGTTTCGCAAGAGCACAAGATTGACTGACAAAACAGATCAGAGCGACATTGCCCGTGTGGTTGCAAACCACGGCACAGAGCTGACTCTCTCAACATCATCGCGGGAAAAAATTATAGCGACGCCCAGGAAAAAACTCGGCCTGGTAGTCACTGGCGACCTGGTGCGCTGGCAGGCTGAAAATCATGGCAATGCTCGAGTCACCGAAGTACTCGAACGAACGGGTACTTTGGCCAGAACAGACAGACTCGGAAACGCTAAACCGATCGCCACCAATGTTAGCCAGCTACTGGTGGTTACTGCACCAAAGCCACCTTTCGATTGCCTTTTGTTAGACCGCTACTGTGTGGCAGCAGCAAATATAGGCGCTGAAATCGCTGTCATTATTAACAAGACAGACTTGCTGGATGACACCACCGCACCACAGGCAGAGGCGATTGAGCTTCTCTATACGGGCCTGGGCTACCGGGTCGCTCGTTGCTGCGTAAAGAGTACACAGGGACTTAACGCAGTAGAGAGTCTGCTAAGCGATCAAATTTCGATCCTCGTTGGTCAGTCAGGGGTCGGTAAATCATCAATTCTTAATGCACTGTTACCGCAGCACAATATTAAAACTGGTGGCCTGTCAGACAACTCCGGTCTCGGACGCCACACCACAACAGTGACCAATTGGTACGACCTGCCAAACAACGGTGCAATTATCGATTCTCCCGGTGTACGACAATTCTCACTTGAACATTTGGACTCAGTCGATATTCAAGCGGGTTTCAGAGAGATTGCCGAGCACGCCATGAACTGTAAGTTTAACGATTGCACCCATCAACACGAGCCGGAATGCTCGGTACTTGCATCCGTTGCAAGCGGCGAGATCGATGCCGATCGCTTCAGTCACTTCCAGCAACTATTAACAACTGAATAACCAGAGCTCCGGCTAAGCTATTCATCACCGTGAGCAAAATAGTTTATAATTTCCCAACTTGAAAATATTCCCTGTGTAGAAACACTCTGCACAAAAAACCCTGACCAGCGAGCCTGCAATGTCTGAATCCAGCAAAATTTTCTACACCATCACGGACGAAGCTCCGGCGCTTGCAACCCAGTCGTTTCTGCCAATAGTTCGTGCATTTCTCGACCCGGCCAATATCACCGTAGAGACTGCAGACATCTCACTCGCCGCACGAATTTTGAGCGTATTCAACGACGTTCTGCCAAAGGATCAGCGCGTTGATGATTCTCTGCAGCAGCTTGGCGATCTGGCAAAAACACCTGCAGCAAACATCATAAAATTGCCCAACATCAGTGCGTCAGTTCCGCAACTGAAAGCCGTGATTGAAGAGCTGCAGGCAAAGGGGTTTAAAGTTCCGGACTACCCGGATGATCCAACCACAGACAAAGAGAAAGATGCCCGCGCAAGATTCGACAAAGTAAAAGGCAGCGCCGTAAACCCGGTATTGCGAGAAGGCAACTCTGATCGTCGCGCCCCGGTTGCTGTAAAAAATTATGCCAAACAGAATCCTCATTCAATGGGCGCCTGGTCTGCAGATTCAAAAACATCAGTAGGTACCATGGGTGACGGCGACTTTCAGGCAAACGAAAAATCTTTAACAATGGGATCTGCCGATACATTGAGTGTGGTACACGTAGCGTCAGATGGCACAGAGACAATACTAAAGGATGCTATTCCGGTTTTGGATGGTGAAATAGTCGATTCCACATTCATGAGCAGAAAAGCACTCATCAAGTTTCTTGATGAGCAGATAAAAAAGGCAAAGCAACAGGATGTGCTTTTTTCTCTGCACATGAAAGCCACCATGATGAAGGTCTCAGACCCTATAATCTTCGGTGCAGGTGTGGAAGTGTTCTTCGCAGATCTGTTTAAAAAACACGAAGACACACTGGAAAGCGCAGGCGCTGATGTCAGAAACGGTTTTGGCAACCTGCTTAACAGCCTTGAGTCACTGCCTGCAGATAAACGTGCTGAAATTGAAAAGGATATCGAAGCTATCTACGCATCACAGCCTGATCTTGCCATGGTCAACTCAGACAAAGGCATCACCAATCTGCATGTGCCCAGTGACATCATCATCGATGCTTCAATGCCTGCAATGATAAGAAGCTCCGGGCAAATGTGGAATACTGAGGGCAAACTACAGGACACGCTGGCGGTCATTCCGGACAGCAGTTACGCTGCACTCTACACACGATCTATTCAATTTAACAAAGATAACGGTGCCTTTGACCCGACCACTATGGGAACCTGCCCTAACGTCGGACTAATGGCCCAGAAGGCAGAAGAATACGGCTCACACGACAAAACGTTTGAGATAAGTGCAGACGGCCAGGTACAACTGCGAAACTCTAAAGGTGATGTATTAACCGAACATAATGTGGAAGCCGGTGATATCTGGCGCAGTTGTCAGGTTAAAGATGCCCCGATTAAAGACTGGGTTAAATTAGCTGTATCAAGGGCAAAAGCTACCGGATGGCCGGCAGTCTTCTGGCTTGATAAAAACCGCGCTCACGACGCAGAGCTGATCACCAAAGTAGAAGCTTATTTAAAAGACCACGATACGGCTTCTCTGGACATAAAGATTATGTCTGTTGCAGATGCTACTGACTACACACTGGATCGGATCAAACGCGGCGAAGATACAATATCAGTAACCGGTAATGTGTTGCGCGACTACCTCACCGATCTGTTCCCGATTCTTGAACTCGGAACCAGCGCCAAGATGCTATCCATTGTACCGTTGATGAGCGGCGGCGGTCTGTTCGAAACCGGAGCTGGCGGATCTGCTCCCAAACACGTACAACAATTTGAAGAAGAAAATCATTTGCGATGGGATTCACTGGGTGAATTTTTAGCGCTGGCGGTATCACTGGAACATCTGTCTGAAAAAAACGGCAACAAGACTGCTGCCATACTGGGTGATGCGCTAAACGACGCCACAGAGAAACTGCTCATCAACCGTAAGTCACCATCACGTAAAGTCGGTGAGCTCGATACCCGCGGCAGTCACTTTTATCTGACGATGTACTGGGCTGATGCAGTCGCTAATCAATCTGAAGACGCTGCACTTGCAAAACAGTTTGCACCACTTGCCAAAGCTCTTAACAGTGATGAAAAAACTATTGTGGACGAGCTAAACAAAGTCCAGGGTCAGGCCATGGATATTGGCGGCTACTATTTTCCCGACGCGGATAAGTCAGCAACGGCAATGCGACCAAGCGCGACCCTGAACAAGCATCTCGATAACTTTGCTTAAAGCGTAAAGACAAACCTTAAGTACTTAACTGGACCAACATTGCCGCGGGCATACTCACCCGCGGCCATCTCATTTATCCTTAAGACTTTACCTGCAACCGTGGAAACGCTATCGAAAACCTGACAGCGTTACGGTGGGAAATATTTTCAGCGGCACATTCTGCATGGTGGAAATCTGCGATCAGCTTGACGATATGCAGACCGAAACCCATATGCGGCTGATCATCACGCGAATCGCGCACACTGACCATGGGTTCAAACAACTCACCCGAGGGCAATGGCAATTGACTTCCCGTGTTTTCAACCCCGATGACAACCTGACTGGCAGTGGCCGATAGCAACAACGAAATGTCACTATCAGAATCACTGAAATCAATGGCATTAGCCATTAGCTTATCGAACATCTGGTGCAGTAACTCCACAGAAGCAAGGACTTGTACATCGGGCAATCGCTGATCCATTTGCAACACCACATGCCGACCCTGATAGAGATTGTCATACACCTCCACCGCAACCCTGATCCAGTCAGCAAGATCTATAACGGTTTTTTCTGAACGATCAATGGTCTGTTCGACACTGCTTGCCTCAGAGAGGTTTCTTATTAAACGCTGCAAACGCGCAGCACCCAGCTCTGCTCG
>CAYPDN010000143.1:0-9154 GCA_964409445.1 uncultured Granulosicoccaceae bacterium | reverse complement strand
GTGCCAGACCCATTTTTTCAGATCCGCCTTTGTCTTTTGGAGAGACTGAAATAGATATAACAGGATCAGGGAATACCATTGGTTCAAGCGTCGCAGGGTTTTTAACGTCTGCAAGTGTGTGACCTGTCTGTACGTTCTTCATACCAACGATTGCAACAATGTCGCCCGCTTGTGCACTGTCCAGTTCTTCACGAGAGTCAGCGTGCATTTCTACAATCCGGCCGATTCGTTCTGTCTTACCGGTAAAGGTGTTCAGAACGTTAGTGCCTTTGGCGAGTGTGCCTGTATAGATTCGCGTAAAGGTAAGCGCACCATAGCGGTCATCCATGATTTTAAATGCAAGTGCACGAAGCGGCTTGCCTGGATCGACGACTGCGAACTCACCAGTCTCGTTACCTTCAAGATCAACTTCCGGCTGAGGTTTAACTTCAGTCGGGTTGGGCAGGTAGTCGACAACAGCGTCGAGTACGTTTTGAACGCCCTTGTTCTTGAACGAACTGCCACAGAATGTCGGGAAGAACGCGAGATCAATAGTACCTTTGCGAATGCATCGCTTCAGGGTATCCATATCAGGCTCTTCGCCCTCAAGATACTTTTCCATTGCATCGTCATCCTGCTCAACAGCTGTTTCAACGAGCTTCTCACGATACTCTTCGATTTTGTCTGCCATATCTGCAGGCGGATCAGTGATCTCATAAGCCATTGGATCACCGGTGCTGTCCCAGATCCATGCTTTACGGGTGAGCAGATCTACCACGCCGGTGAAGTCATCTTCAATACCGATGGGCAGAGTCATAATAAGAGGTACTGCACCGAGTACGTCTTCAACCTGTTTGGTTACGCGATAAAAGTCCGCGCCCATGCGATCGAGCTTGTTGACGTAGATGATACGCGCAACACCTGACTCGTTTGCATAGCGCCAGTTGGTTTCTGACTGAGGCTCTACACCGCCGGAACCACAGAATACGCCGACACCACCGTCGAGTACTTTAAGAGAGCGATACACTTCAATAGTGAAGTCAACGTGGCCCGGAGTATCGATGATGTTGAGTCGATGGTCATTCCAGAAACATGTCGTCGCTGCAGACTGAATGGTGATACCTCGTTCCTGCTCCTGATCCATGAAGTCAGTGGTCGCTGCACCGTCGTGTACTTCACCGATCTTGTGAATCTTGCCAGTCAGTTTCAGTATGCGCTCAGTCGTTGTGGTTTTTCCCGCGTCAACGTGGGCGAATATCCCTATGTTTCGGTATAGCGTTAAGTCAGTCATGTCGTTTCTCAAAGATAAAAAGCACCGATGTAAACACCAGTGCGCGTACGGCGCAGGCCGTGGGGTCAAATCAGCATTGCCGCGGTGGATCTTGTCTTGAGATCGCACCAGGCAAGGCACTATTGCATGCGCGGCTTAAAAACCGTTAATTATGCGCCACCTATAGCAGTAAATGCCTGGACAGGCGAGAAAATCGCTGTCGCAATAATTTACGTGTCCGGGATTTACGTCATTGCTGACAGCAATAAAAGTGGATTGCTTTGTCAACCTATCCGGTGAGGTGGCGGCTTGCTAGCGCTGCGGAATATAGGCGAATGGGTGCTGATTTTCAAGGTAAAACGAACTAAATGCCCGTTTTAGGGAGTATTTGTGATTTTCTGAAGAATTCGGACTTAATTTCTCTGATTTGCGGCCGTAACCCTGTGATCGGAAAAGCACGATGAAGTGGCAGGCGGTAGCAACGATACAGTCTGTGATTCGGCCAGGGATCGACTTGTGATTAAAAATATTGAAAAACTAATTTGTGTTCTGCTCCTGCTGTACGGAAATTCGGCGAGCGCTGGAGTGGACTGCTCCGGATCCCCGCATACGCGTCTCGAGATTGCGATTTGTGGCGAGCCGGTATTGCGCTCTATTGATCAGGAGCTGACCGATGCGTTATCGCGCGCGCAGCAACGTGGGATCATCGATCGGGCCACTGCCCGCGAACAACGCAATCAGATTGCTCGGCAGTGCTGGCGCGAAGTAGATGAGACATTGAATTCCTGTCTGCATAACGCCGAGTTAAATGTACTGGAGTGGGTTGCTGTCAAACTCGGTGAGGTTGCGGAAGAAGACCAGGGTCTTAGCAATCGTATTGGAGAGGGACTGGTACATCAGAACTTAATGCTGCAAAAACAGCTGGTGTTAGCGGAACGCAGGCTGCGCCGAACCGGCAATCCGGATCTGACCATCGAGACAATATTTGAGCTTATTCGAATAAATGATCGACAGCATCAATTGCAGCTGCATGATGGTGGTGCAAGCGATGCGAGTCATGCAATAGCGCAACTTGAACAGCGCCTGGCAAGCGGTTGTAATCATACTGTGTACGGTAAAAAGTGGCGCAGAATGCTGGACCGCCGCGATATGAGTTGCACCCGACTACATGGCCGCGAAGTACCAGCGCTGTATAGTTCGTCTGAGTTCCATTAGTTAGCAGCTTGTATTGAGCGTTCACTGCAGCATGAATTTAGCTGTTGGAAATAGTGCTGGTGGGTATATGCTCGGCTGTTATAATCGAAGATATATTAAATATTAAGTGAAAGCTGCGTGACACACTGCCTGCTGTTTGATAGTGACGGTACTCTGGTTGACAGTGAAGCAATAAATACCGAAGCGCTGGCAGACGAGCTGGCACTGCATAAAATCACTGAAGATAAAACTTCCCTCCTGACCAGATACCGTGGTTGGCAATTCAAAGCACTGCTCGATGATCTCAGTGAGCTTCACCGAGTAGAATTACACTCTCATTTTGAAGCCGCCTTTCGCGCTCGCGCCAGCGATTACTTTGCCGAAAAACTTAAGCCGGTAGACCATATAGGAGAAGCACTGCAACAGTTGCAACATGTGAAGTGCGTTGCGTCTAATGCGCCGATGAATAAACTGACGCAAGTGCTAAGTAAAACAGGGTTATCAAAGTTTTTTAACGGCAACTTATTCAGCGCTTATGATATCTCGCGATTTAAACCAGACCCTGCATTATTTTTACATGCAGCAGAGCAGATGGGGTTCAATGCTACAAAGTGTATCGTGATTGAAGACAGTGAAGTGGGGGTTAAAGCTGCTATGGCGGCTGCAATGAAATGCGTTCACTATGTACCAGGTGGCAATAACGTAGCGCATGTCACTGCATGCAATGTGGTTACTATTTCCAGTATGCTTGAGTTGCCATCGGCGATTGCTCAGCTCGAAACGCAGAGTTGAAGATCACAGCCTGATTGCTTTAGAGCTTAAGTTGTATCAAACCGGTAGCGAAAAAAGCTTGGCTAAAACAGATATCGGACAATGCGAGTTATGCAGGCGACAGTCGGTGTTGACCGCTCATCATCTTATCCCACGCAAGCTGCATCGCCGTACCCATTTTAAGAAAAATTACGCCAAAGCCGATCTGCAGAAGACGGCTTTAGTTTGCCGGGATTGCCATAGCGGGTTGCACAAGTTGTATGATGAAATGCAGCTTGGAAAGAATCTGAACACCGTTGAAAAACTTATGCAGGATCCCAAGGTCAGAAAACACGTCGAGTGGGTTGCCCGTAAGCGCACTCATTGGCAATGAACTACAATACTTAAGATTCTGCATCAGATAATGGTGCGGCTAAAATAACAGGCTTTCTTTAAGCCTACTCTATCTGGAAATGTACCGCCTGCTGTCGTGAATAATCCGCTCGAACCTATCCGTGTAGAATTTCCTGACATATTAGTCTGGATGAAAGAATCGATGCTTCTGTTTCGTCGTCGACCGATTCTGTTTCTTGTTATATCCGTTGTATTCTTTTTTGTTTGCTACAAAGTCAGAATTACAGGTTTTCTGACCTTCTTTATTGCCCTGCTGCTTTGCCAGGTTAGTCTGGTTGTGTCTATTGTGATTGCACGCTGTGCCGACGAGTCCCGGCCTCTAACATTAAACATCTGGTACCACAGTCTTTTGAATACCATTGTGCCGGTACTTTTATGTTCCGCGTTTTATGTGTTGTTGTGGGTGCTCGCATCGAGACTTGCAAGTATGCTTTTTCTCGATGAGCTAGTTTCAGAAAGCAGCGTGCCGCCACCGATTGATGTGTTGCAGTGGTTGTATCCCGGTACGATTTCTCTATTTATTATCTACATCGGTATTATGGTGACGACAATGTGGTTTCTACTACCTCTGTCTGTCTTCCATAAAATGGGATTTGTCGAGCTTGTGCTGTTTGCCAAGCAGGGCGAGCGAAAAAACTTCCCGGTTATTGCTGCGGCCAGCTATTTGCCGTTTATGGTGTTTTTTGTACTGTTTGTTTTTAGTGAGCTGGCATTAGTGGTCGCAGTTGTCGCGCTGCCACTGTTTGCTATTTACATGTATGTGAGCTTCAGGCACGTATACATGGGCCGCAAAGAAAGTCTGCCCGCAAAGGTAGCTGCCGTTGAGGCGGTACCGGCAGAGTCGGGCTGACTATTCAAAACCCGTTTTATACGATTTAAGCTGGGCGCTTGCGGCGGCTTCTGCGTTTGCTGGCACCGGATACTGATCCGCCAGCAACGCTCATATCACCGTTCAGTTGGGAAGTTGCACCAACTGACACTTCACCAAGTTCTGCGACAATCTCTTCAAGCGTTGGTGCGGCTTTCCTTTCGTATCCGTCCAGGGCTTCTTTCATTGCTTTAATGTGTTCTGGTGATGTGCCACAGCAGCCACCGATGATGCTTGCACCAGCATCGAATGCTAATTGTGCATAACGACCCATCAATTCCGGCGTACCGTTGTAGACGATTTTGCCATCGACGTACTCGGGTATTCCGCAATTGGCTTTTGCTATAAAGGCTGGTGGCTCGGGAAACTCAGTGCAGCTCTTTTTCATGTTCATCATGGCGGCCACTACCTCTGCCGCGCCAACGCCACAATTAGTTCCACAACCGGTCAGGTCAGGCAGCATCTCAGACGCGAGCTTGACGATATCTGCAGCGGTAACACCCATCATGGTGCGACCGTTGGTGTCGATGCTCATACTGAAGACGATTGGTAGTCCGGTGGTTTTGGCACCAAGGAATGCCGCCTGCGCTTCTTCCAAAGAGGAGAGAGTTTCGATCCAGATGATATCTGCGCCACCATCTGCCAATGCCTGTGCCTGCTCAGCGAACGCGTCGGTTGCAGCTTCAATGGTAAGCGTGCCTGCGGGCTCGAAGATTTCACCCGTCGGGCCAATGTCGCCGGCGACAATAACTTTTCGGCCGCTTTTGTCCACTGCTTCGCGCAGCAGCTCAGCGGCTCGCTTGTTTAGCTCTGTTACGCGCTCTTCGCCGTTGTGTAACTGCAAACGGTATCGATTGCCACCAAAGGTGTTAGTCAGTACCAGATCGGAACCTGCTTCAATGAAGCTCTCGTAGTGGCGGCTTACTCGGTCCGGATGATCCGCATTCCAGAATTCTGGAGAATCGCCGGTTTGAAGGCCCATGCTAAAAAGGTTGGTCCCGGTTGCACCATCAGCGAGGATGTAGGGTTTTTGCTGCAGGAAATCAGTAATTATGTTGTTCATGCTTGCTTTCTTGTTTTGTTAGTACTTGTATTATTAGTGAGGGTGGCCCTTGGGGCTATCGCTCATGGTGCTCTGTGTTAGCCTACTCTGCGATTAACATGCCGTTAGCAAGAGGCTGGCTCAATGAGCATTGAATCAAATGACGGGAATCTTAATTTTCACATAGCACAGTTGGATTTGTCTGATCTGTCTTCCGTGGCGTTGTCTGCGGCTGCAGAAGAGCTGCTTCAGGCAACTCGGGAATGTGGATTTATCTATGTCCGAATAGGTAGTAAACACGCTAACACAATAGAGAATATGCGTCGTGCACAGCGCTCATTTTTTGATCTGTCAATTGCCAGCAAGAGTGAAATTGCCATAGATGTGAACAACCGCGGCTACATGGCCGAGGGACTGGCACAAATGCACGGTGCTGTGCGGCGGGATCAGAAAGAAGTTTTTTTCTGGGGCAGGGAGGCGGATAGCAGCGACCCGGATGTTATTGCCGGGTTGCCGTTGTGTGGTCCGAATCAATGGCCGGAAGTTCCAGGCTTCGAGGATGCGGTACTTGATTACTCGTCAATGATTCAGTCCATCGGTGACAAGCTGTTGCAAATAGTTGCTGTATCGCTGGGTGCATCTGCATCGTTCTTTGAAAGCTACTATGAGAGATGCATGTTGCGCGGTCAGCTATTGTGTTACCCGCCAACGGAAAATCATCCGGATCAGTTTGGTGTAGCGCCACATAGCGATTTTGGATGCATCACATTGCTGCTGCAGGAGACTGCCGGTCTTGAAGTGTTGTTTCCGAATGGAGAATGGGTGCCCGCACCACCTGCAGAAAATACACTGGTGGTTAATATTGGTGATTTACTTGAGCGTTGGTCTAATCATCGCTTTCCGTCGACAAAACACCGGGTGCGAAATCTCAGTTCTGAAGCCCGTTACTCGATAGCGATGTTTTATGACCCTAATCCCGGAGCTGTAATTGATTCAACTGATTTGTTGCCGGATGAGTCTGCAAAGTATCCGCGCGTTGTTGCAGCGGAGTATATCCTCGGCCGCAATAAAGGCGCTTTTGACCATTATAAAAAAGATTAAATAAAAGATACGATGGTTTTTTTGATTACCACCGGTGTTCAATATTCAGGAACATAAAAACGCTGTTCGGATCTTCAACATATTCAGCGTACGGTTTGCAACAGGTGAATCCGAATTTGCGATAGAGCGCTCTGGCGGCAGCGAATTCCGGCATTGAGCCTGTTTCGAGGTACAGCGAAGTAATTTCTAACAAACGCGCTTCTTTAATCAGATGTTGTAGCAACAATGACGCAACTCCTGTGCGACGAAGATTGTTGTTGGTTCTCATTGATTTTATTTCTGCGCTATTGGAATCCAGCAGCTTCAATGCAGCAACTCCGGCAAGCTCATTGGTTGCTGTCCACGCAGCCCAGAAATAAACCGCCGGATCTTTTAGACCGGCAGCGTCCAGTGCGTGTACGGATTCCGGCGGAGACTGACTGGCCATTTCCTGCAGGTGCTCATCGAGCAGGTTGAGGACTCTTGCGTCCGTGAGGTCGTCAGGTCGAATATCAATGGGTTGTGGTTTCATTGTGTTTTTATGATACGTCGTAATACTGTAAGTGTGGGGTGACGGAGACGCACGAAATAGCTAATTGCGGGGTTCATCGCGGAGGATGCGGTGGTAGTATTGAGAATCAACGAGGAGAGAATCATGAATTTTAAACCAGCACTTATCGCAGTAGCCGCGTCTCTGGCCCTGAACGCACCTGCAGCTCTGGCAGAAAAATGGGACATGCCCATGGCCTACGCTGCTACTAACTATCATTCCGAGCACGGCGTGATGTTCGCTGAAAAAGTTAAGGAATACTCAGACGGTAAAATGGAGATCACAGTGCATCCTGGTGGTTCGCTATTTGGTGGTGCAGATATCAAGCGCGCTATCCAGACCGGCCAGGCACCTATCGGTGAACGCATCATGTCCGCACACGCGAACGAAGAGCCACTCCTTAACTGGGATAACCAGCCCTTCCTCGCAACCACTTATAAAGACTCTGCCAGACTGTGGGATGCAGCGCGGGACACTGTCAATGAAACCCTGAGTGATATGAACCTTGTCGCTCTCTACACCTGTCCGTGGCCGGGTCAGGGCTTCTACTTCAAAAATGAAGTGAGCTCAGGCGCAGACGTCAAAGGCATGAAACTCCGTTCCTACAATGCAGCAACGGCAACCGTCATTGAAAGTCTCGGCGGCACGCCAGTACAGATTGAAGCGGCGGAACTGACGCAGGCGCTGGCTACGGGTGTTGCCGATGGATTTATCTCTTCGGGCTCCACCGGTTATGACCGCAAAGTCTGGGAGCATCTGTCTCATTACTACAAAGTAAACGCATGGTTGCCACGCAATTATGTAATGGTTAACAAGGGTATGTGGGAAGCGCTTGACGGTGATGTTCAGGCGGCAATGCAAAAGGCTGCTGATGAAACCGGTGCATCCTGTACCGCTAAGTCTGAAGAGCTGGCTAACTGGTACTTTGAGCAGCTGGAAGAAAACGGTATGACTGTAACTGACGCTGGTCCCGATTTTCTTAGTGAGCTGAAAGAAATTGGAGCGACTATGCAGGCTGACTGGCTTTCTCAGGTGGGTGACAAAGGTCAGGCAATTCTTGATGCCTATCAGGGAAACTAACCAGGGCAATTAATCTGTAAGCTCTTTTAAACCCCCTGCAAGCCGGGGGGTTGTCTTTGATATTCACTGAAACCTTATCTTATGGATTGGAAGCCCTTTCTCGGCCTGCCGCTGTGGTTCTGGCTTTTTGTGCTGCCAAGTATGGTTGTCATTTTTTGTGCTGTCTTTAAGCGCGTAGCTGCAGTAGCGTTCAAGCCTGTATGGGCTGTTCTCAATAAGTTGTACGACTTATCGGGTGTTATAGCAGCACTTTTTATGATCACGATATTGCTGATAATCGTGGCGCAAATGCTTGTCCGTTGGCTTGGTCTGCAGTTTCCGGGTTCAACAGACTACGCGGGCTATGCAATGGCGGCTACCTCCTTCTTCGCACTTGCTCACGCGTTAAATCGTGGTGCGCACATACGTGTTTCTATTTTGCTTAATCTAAATCACCACACGCGTTTCTGGCTCGATGCGTTTGCATTGTTTGTCGCCTCACTGACAGCGACCTATTTTGCAAGATTTGCAATCAAAGCCAATTTTTTCTCAGAGATGCTTAATGATCGCACGCAAGGGCTTGATCAGGTACCGGAGCAATTACTCACACTTGTTAAAATGTTCGGATCATCTCCGGCCAGGTGGTCAGAGATGTGGGCAAGCTCGGGTACAGAGTGGGTTTATACACCCATCTGGTTGCCACAAATCGCAATGTCGATTGGTGCGGTGTTGTTAGCAGTTTCCCTGTGGGACAACTTAACCCGTCTGGTTGTGCACGGTAGAAGCGCGATCAGAACCGAGACAGTCGAATGACCGAGTTCTACGCTACCGCGATATTTTTGTTTGTACTATTTGCACTGCTCGGAAGCTCAGTCTGGATTGGTCTGGCACTAATGGGTGTTGCATGGGTTGGCATGGAGCTTTTTACTTCCCGTCCTGCCGGTGATG